>JAJZMA010000060.1 GCA_021850405.1 bacterium | reverse complement strand
GGCCAGATCCCAGGCACTGCAGGTGCTCCCGCAGCGGACCAGGGTGCTGCTCACCGTGGGAGCAGGAATGACCGTCTGGATGCTGGCAACGCCGTATGCTCACCCCAATGACGACATCATGCTGCTGCCGTTCCTGGCAGTAGTAGTTGGACGCAACGCCGCCCTCATTACCAACCGGCTGCTTGGTATCGCAATAGGTCTGTGCCTTGTGCTCATGCTGCTGTTTTTTACTGTCCCGGCAGCCGGGGGGCTCGTTGCTGCCATCATTGCCCTCACCCTGCTGCTTGCACGTGCAAGAGTCCCGCAGGGCTTTTATCCCAACCTGGCGCTCGCGTCAATGTTGCTGCTGCCAATGGTGTGGCCCTTCCATATCTCACCAGTTTCCCTGACTCCAATGGCTGTGGCCAGTCTTGCGGCAGCCTTCTGCATTCTCTATGCAAAGTCTGCAATGGGATCCTGGGATGCGCGAATCAACTTTCCACCGGTACTGGACAACCCGGCTGGACTACGCTAACGATATGACAAAGGGTGCAGCCTGTAGCAGGCCAGACAGGGAAAGCCGTACAGGCACGCATCAACCCATCTGCAGTCCCAAAAGCAGTGTACATGCGCGTGCGCATACGTGCCCCCCTCCCACTCTGCCACAATAGGTCAATTGATCAACTTTGCTCAAGGAGAAAATATGGCCAAGTTTCGTATGCCTTCGCGTGAAGGCTGGCTATTTATAGGCGGCACTGCAGCGCTGGCTGTTGTGGAAGTTGTCGAAGCACCGTTTGCCATTGCTCTGGCTGCAATTCCATTCGTGCATGCAAACCTGAGCGAGAACGGCATGCTCCACAAGAAGACACAGAGAACAGCCACCCGCACACGGGCCAATGCCTCCGAAGAGGGAGAAGAGGCGACACCCCGCACACCGGTTCGTCGCCGTCGTGGCACAGGCAGGCGCACCACGCGGCGCGTTACAGCCGTAGCCCGTCCTGCAGCTGCGCGCACCACGACACGCCGTGCTGCCGCCGCAACCAGGACCCGCCGCACCACCTCCCGGCGCACCGCTGCTGCTACGGCAACCCGCGGCCGGACAACCCGCCGGGCAACAACTGCCCGTCGTGGGCGCAGGGCGGCAGCTGCAACCACCGAGTAGGCGAGCCACCACAGGTCACAGTGAAAAAAGGGGGCAGCAATGCTGCCCCCTTTTTTATTGCCCACTGCACTGCGCGGCCTCTCGCTGGGGTGGGCTGGCACCATCTGAGAGGATGAACGAACTGGCATACAGGAAGTTCGGCTCTCCACCATGGCCAGGTGCGGTTACGGCCTGCTGGTTGCCAGAGGGCGACCTGCATAGAGCGGCCGCAAGGCATTCGCACCTGCAAGGAGCGTTGAGCCATTGTTCACCACCGTTGCCGCCAGAGGCGGTAGCATGCCAGCTGTTGCCATACCCAGTGCAACCGTGTTTGGTCCTGCCACAAGTGCAATATTCTGCCGCACCAGCGCCATGGCGGCCTGGGAGATCTTCATCGCCTGGGCAAGCAGCATGAGATCCTCTGCTGCCAGCAGTACATCGGCTGTCTCCCGGGCCAGCTCTGCACCGCGGGCGACAGCAATTCCAACATCCGCCTCAGCCATGGCAGCTGCATCATTGATGCCATCTCCAACCAGCGCCACCCTCCTGCCGTCTGCCTTCATCTCCCGCACGAGACGCGCCTTGTCTTCAGGCAGCATTCTTGCCGTAAATCCATCCAGATGCAGCCTGCGGCTCACTGCCTCAGCCGCAGCTGGCCGGTCCCCGGTCGCCAGCCAGAGCCGCTGCACTCCCCGCTCCCGCAAGGCAGCCATGGCGGCAACTGCATCGGCCCGCACGCTGTCGTGCAGCTCGATAAAGGCGGCAAACCTGCCGTCTATGGCGATGGCCACCACCGATGCATCCTCGGCCGAAATATCGGGGTATGGGATCCCGGCAGCAAGCAGCAGCCTTCGCTCCCCCACAACCACCCTGTAGCCGTCTATAAGCGCTTCCACTCCGCCGCCATTGTGATATTTGACATCGGTCGGCTCCGACAGGCCAAGGCCACGCTTGCGCGCCAGCCGGCGGATGGCACGCGCAATGGGGTGGGGGAGGTGACCCTCAGCTGCTCCAGCCAGCGCCAGAACCTGCTCCTCGCTCCAGGGCGCAACCGGATCTATCGCGGTGACTGCTGGTCTACCGGTTGTAAGGGTGCCGGTCTTGTCAAAGATGACGGTGTCTACTGTAGACAGCTGCTCCATGGCGTTTCCGCTCCGGAAGAGAATCTGCTGTCTGGCAGCCTGGATCATTGAGGTAAGTATCGATGTGGGGATCGCGATCCGGATGCCAGTACCATAATCGACGATGAGAATCGAGACCAGCCGGCGCACATCTCCCGTCACCAGGAACGCTCCTCCGCCCAGAAGGAGCAGTGGCGCCACAAACCGGTCGGCCACTGAGCGCGCCATGTCCGAAATGCGCGTGTTGGCCGCAATGGCATCCTCGAGTGCGGCTGCCAGCCGTCCTGCACGGGTGTCTTCCCCCTTGGCCGTAACCGAGATAACAAGGCGGCCGTCCACAACCATCCCTCCAGCCAGCACAGATGCCCCCTCCTCGACCAGCACCGGGTACGGCTCTCCCGTCCAGGTCCGGTTATCCACACTGGCACTGCCAGAGACCACAAGCCCATCTATTGGGATGGTCTCACCGGCATAGACGACAGCAAGCGCCCCGATTGGGACAGCTGCAAGTGGCTTCCTCGGCTCAGAACCCTCCTCCAGCACCCGTACGCCACGACTGTCACCCCCCATCCAGCCGCGCAGCACATGCCGGGCCCTGCCCTGGGCCTGGGCCCGTAGCCGTTCACCGGTCTCAATCAGGCCCACACTGAGGCCAGCGGCCACGATATCGCCGGTTGAGAGGAGCAGCACCACAGCGGCTGAATCCAGAACGTCGATCGTCAGCTTTCTTGATACCAGCGAGCGGACTCCGCGCCTCAGTATCGGCGCGGCACAGACTGCCAGCACAGGTGTAGAAAGCGGGACAAGATTCAGAAAGCCAGCAACCATGGCGACAGCCGGGACCATAAAGGAGCGAACCATCTGAGCCTTGCCCACCTCCCGGGAATCGTCAATCTCACCTGTCTTTGCGGGGGCAGCTACATCGGCCTCTGGCAGCTCGAGCAGATCTGCAAGGGTCCAGTCCTGCTCATGCTCCAGCACCAGACTGTTGTTGGCGGGCGAGTAGCGCACCGTGCGTACCCCTGGATGGGCACGCATGCGCGCGAGAAATCCGTCTATAGGTACCTGATGGCGCAGCCGCAATCGCACGCGGCCTGGAGTGGCATTGACGACCGTACAATGCAGGTCCGGGCTCGGCGGAGGCAGGACGGAAAGTCGGGGGGCCAGTGCTATCCCCTAGCGGTGCGGCCAGCCGAACCCTGCGGTGCATGCAGCTTCACGAAAGTGTCGAAAGAGTAGTACGCCAGCATGTACCAGGGCATTGTCTCCACGAGAGGTCCTGTCCGCACCAGCTGCCGGATAGCCAGTGCACCCAGCCCCAGTGGTACCAGCATCTTCAGGTCCACAGCTCCATGGGTAGCGCGGCGCACCTCATCGTCTACAGCCGTGAACCGCTGCTGGATCTCCCCCGCCACAATGCTGGCAGACTTGTCGACAACACGGGCTACCCCAGGAGGTGCAACATCCGCGAACGCCTCGTGCGCCTCCTTGACCAGATCCACTGCCGACTCCAGATCCAGCCTGTCGGGGTCGAACTCGACCAGCCCAGAGCCCCGCTCACTATCGGTCGTAACCTTCGATACCCCTTCAGCTGCCGCCAGCTCCTCCAGGGCGGCAAGCGCCGCGCGGCGCTGGGCTGGGGTGAAATCCTCCATGCGCACCCGCAGACGGCCCGGGACCGCGTGAGTAACAGCAGCCCGTGGCATCAGCGGCCGCCTGGTATGACTATGGTCTTGTGCTCCAGGGCTGCTTCATGGCTCTCCCTGGCGGCGCGCTCCACCTCCCGCTCAGCTCTTGCCTCATGGTAGATGTCTTCCCCAGTCTCCTTTAGCTCAGCAGCGACACCAAGGGCCAGCTCACGGGCCGCTATCGCCCCCTTGACTGCCCCCCTGGCTATGGGACGAAAGCCCCCAACATTCATAAGGGCCACAACCCCTGCAACCATCCCAAGGCCCACGCCCAGCCCAACTCCAGTGCCCACGCTACGTGCAATCCGCCCTGTGTCCATAAACGCTACTCAAACCTCGCTACATCTGTGACAGGCTGTTATTGTACCGGAAAGCAGATATCTCAATGTGCGAGCACGCTGTACCTACGGTCCGGGCACACCCAAAATGCACAGCAGCCCGCACAATTTTCCTGCTTCTGCCAGAGCCACGTGTATACCTGCAATGCAACGCTCTCCATGCGTACCCACAGCATGGAAACGGCAACCACAAAAACGGTGAAAAGTGAAGCAAAACAGGCAGCAACGCATAAGGCAATGTGCTGCCCCTGCACGGCTTTCCAGCTCGCAGGGTACACAGGATAACTGTTGCGAAACACTGGCAAGGCAGAAGAGCACGACCGCGCCGGGGACTGAGCGCCATGGGCCACCTGGAAAGGGGTTGGAAAGGCAGGGGTCTCTTGCCGCTGGAGCGCCAGAAACACTGCGCCAGCGCCAGCGCTATTGTGGTCCCAAAGTAGGCTAAACTGACCTGATGGACAGTGACAGCACCGGGCGGGGCCGGAAGGCGCAACAACATGGATAGCAAGCCATGACGCGGGTGCTGGTGGTTGACGATGCGCCGTCAGTGGTGGCCAACATTGAACGGCTCTTCAGCCACATTGAGGGGGTAAACACATGCGGGGCCGCCCAGGACGGCGAGGCAGCGGTGGCAAAAACCAGGTCTCTGCACCCTGACGTGGTCCTTATGGACCGGGAGCTGCCGGTCATGGATGGGATCCGGGCATGCGAGCTTATCGCCCGTGAATTTCCCGACATAAAAGTGATACTCACCGGTATCGAAGATCCACAGGCAGCGGAGGCCGAAGCCAGAAAGGCAGGGGCGGTCCGCTATCTGGTCAAGCCGGTGTCAGCAGCAACCCTGGTCGCAGCCATAGAGGAGGTCACAGGCGCTGCCGGCGGAGACGCAGCTCCAACCCTGGCTCCCACGGGAGAGGGTAATCTCGTTGCCTTCCCGGCGCCAGATGCAGCTGGAGGGGATGCTGGAGACACCGCGGCAGCTGAACAGAAGCCAGCTCCCCGCAAGGGCAAGCCCTCCGCCCCAGCCGAAAGATCCGCCTTTGAGGCGCTAACTGCTGGTGGGGTAAGGGAAACTCCAGATGTCCCTCCTGAGCCAGCAGAAGAGGTGGGCGCGCAAAAAACGGGCCGGGCCACTCCACCCCAGATACGACGGCGTGGAGGGATCATCTCCATCATGTCTGCCAAGGGAGGGGTGGGCAAGACCATGATCGCAGTCAACCTGGCCCTCCTCATTGCAAGGGACAGCGGCAAGAAGGTGGCGCTGATAGACCTTGCTGTCCATGGCGGGGACATAGGGCTGCAGACCCGGCTCGAGAGTGAGCACAACCTGCTCAACTGTCTTTCTGCCCCGGAGCGGTTTGCGGATGTGGCGGTACAGGGCCCGGGAGGTGTTGCTGTCCTGCTTGCTCCCCCCGACATGCCCCTTGTAGACCAGCAGAGAACTGCAGCCATTACCGAGCTGCTGCGTGCGGTAGGCAAGAGATATGACGTTGTGCTGGTGGACACCGACGCCCACTACACTCCAGAAACGCATGCAGCACTCGAGGCGTCGGACAACGTTGTAGTAGTAACCAGCATGTCAGACCCCAGCGTGCGGGCAACCCAGCGGCTCCTGCCCACCCTTGCAGGAAAGGTTGGGGCAGACGGGATAATCCTGGCACTCAACCGGCCAGAAGCCAACTCTGATTTCAACAAGGCCTCAGTCGAAGAAGCACTTGGACGCCAGGCTGCCGTCCAGCTTCCCTATGACATCATGATCCCGGCGTCGGTCAACCGTGGCAGCCCGCTGATCCTCTCCAACCCCACCTCCCAGTCGTCCCGGGTAGTACGCACACTGGCACAGCAGTTTGTCGACCTGCCAGACCTGCCAGAGGAAGAAGCCGCTGCCCCGCGCACCCCATTTCCGGCAGCGCCTTCAGACAGCCGCAAGCGAAAGCGTGGCGGACTCTTCAGCTTTTCCCGCTCCTGACAACCAGCACAGACACAGAAGACCGACAGCCGAAAAACGGCACGGCGGGCACCCGGTTACGGGACACCATGCAGGCTGTCCTGCCCAACAGGGCAAGGGCAGGCAACCTCCACCGTGGTGCACATTGTGTGAATATGAAAGTGAGCTCTCCTGAGACAGCCAAGACGGGCGGCGTCAGGTATATCCTGTGAAGCTACAGGTGGCCATGAGTCGCCTGCAGAAGGAGTTACATCGGCAATGACTAAAGGTAAAACCTCAATACTCCAGCATTTCACCAACGATGGCAAGGTAGAAAATCTCGCCCGGTTTGTCTGGCCAGGACATGGGGCAGTGATCATCGAACCGCTCGTAAAAGACGGCAGTTCTGGAGCCGAAGAGCTGGTGAGGAAGGGAATCCATGGGAGGGACAACCGCCTTCTCACTCCTGCCGATGGAGAGGCGTTCATAGACGAACTGCCCTTTGCCATCTCAGGAGACCGGATCTGGGCGACAAGAGTGGACCTCCTCCAGGAGGAGTAGGCGCGCTCCTGCTCATTATTACTCGATTTCTGGGCGACA
Source organism: bacterium (assembly GCA_021850405.1). Classification (GTDB taxonomy): domain Bacteria; phylum Chloroflexota; class Dormibacteria; order Aeolococcales; family Aeolococcaceae; genus JAJZMA01. The sequence continues at coordinate 3,872 of JAJZMA010000060.1, read as the reverse complement.
TAAGCGCTCCAGTCCCGGTGCCGCCGGAAAGCAATGTGACTGACGCCGGTACAGGTGACCGCCTTACGCCAGTCCGTGCACCCCACCAGCGTCGGCACTTATACCCTTGAGGCGGCGGCTACGCTGTTTGCCAAATCCCTGTGGTATGACCGGAAACTCTGCATCCCTGAGACTCACCATCCTGCGCTGCAGATCCGTCAGTCCAGATCCGGTGAGGCGCGCTCCGTCAAACAGCGTTTCCCGGCTTACTATCATCTTGCCCAGCGAAGAGTTCCCGTCCCACACTGAGCCAGTGTAGTCAGCACCCTCAGCGTGCACCCCTTCGACATTGGTCTCCCGCCAGTCTCCGTATGGTGCCTGTGCACCAGTAAAACTGGCTCCATTCAGCTGGCTTCCCTGCCAGCAGGTGCCCTTCGCCATGACCCCGGAAAAGTCTCCCTGCACCGCGTTGCTGCCCTCACAGAAATGGCCACCTGTGAGTATCGCCTCACTCCAGGTGGATTCCCTGCCATCCACATGCTCCCCAACCATCTCTGGGGCAAGGATGCGGTCAAAGGATGCCCGGCGCGCAGACACGTGTGTAAGCGAGATGCCAGTGGCAGAGGCATCGGCGAAAGTAGCGTCGTCGAGCACTGTGGGAATCAGCCCATTACCTACCCCAGCAAACCGTGCCCCGTCCAGTACTGCCCCTTTCCAGCTGCTTCCCGACGCATCACACCCGAGCACCTCCAGCCCCCGGGCTATGACCCCATCGAACTTGGCACCTACCAGCTTTTGCCGGAAGAAGCGCCATTCGCCCGTAGCCTCCCACCCCTCAAAGCTGAACCCCGAAAGATCTGACCGGGGCTGAACCTGGTCAGTGGCAGCAAGAGACAGCTGGCCGAGCAGCCGGGACGCTGCTACGGTTACCTCGTTGCCCTCATGACTCAACACGCCCACTCCCTGTCAACCTTTCCTGTGGCTTTCCTGTTGTTCTACTGCTCACCTGAGTCTCTGGCTACACCCTGGGGTCGTGCCCACTGAGGGCCGACCCGAACAGGACCGAGCGCCAGATCCCGCCTGCGGTATGGGTTTCCTACGGGTTAATGGTAGCTGCGAAAGGCTCTCGTTGCGCAGCTGTAACTGCTCTGAGACTCGAGGGTCCTCAGCCTTAGATCGGATCGGCGGCCACTGTACGATTTCGCCCCGAAGATTTAGCGGTGTAGAGGGCTCCATCCGCGGCATGAATCAGCGCCTCCACTGTCCTTATCCTGCCCGAAACAGAGGCGACCCCCAGTGAGATGGTGAGTGGATCCGGTATGACTTTCAGCTGTGCCAGATGCTCTGTCACTGCCAGCCGGATCCGGTCTGCCACCTCGACTGCTGAGGAAAGGTCGGTATCCCGCAGCAATACAGCAAATTCCTCTCCACCGTACCGGTAGATGCTGTCGGTCTCACGGCTATGGGTGCGCAGGGCATCGGCCAGCCCTTTCAGCACCTGGTCTCCTGCCTGATGCCCAAAGGTGTCGTTTACCTGCTTGAAATGGTCCACGTCTGTCATCACCAGTGTCAGCGCATGGCCATAGCGCAGGCTTCGCGTAACTTCAGCCTGCAGGTCAGCATCCATCCGCCGCCGGTTAAATAGCCTGGTAAGGCCATCCAGCTCTCCCCGCAACTCCACCTCCTCATGCAGCTGGATCGCTGAAAGCGCAGCCGCAGCATGGCTGGCCAGCATCTCGACGGCCTCCCGCGCGCTATCGTCGACAGTCGCTACAATGCCTTCCCGTGCAAGCTCAAGGACCGCCAGGATAGCAACACCCGAGACAAGCGGTACTGCCATGCAGAGTGGACCGGCGGTGCCATATGGATGCCCGATAGCACTGTGTCCGGAGGTGACTGCCTTTGCGGCAAAGCTGTCAGCAAACGGTACTGGCGCTGAACCAGGCGGCTTGCCGCTGGAATCGCAAACTGCAGAAACGGTACGGGCAACGTCATCCACCATCCAGAGTGTTCCCTTCTCAAACCCACTTATCCGGAGTGCTCCCTGTACAACAGCAGCATAGGTGCGCTCCGGGTCCAGGCTGGCCGACACGTCCCGCAGCACCCTGGACATCTGCCGCAGCAGGGAGCTCTGCGAGCTGGCCCGCGTCTCGCCCACCGCGCGAAGTTCCCGCTCCCGGGTAACGGTAGCCAGCAGGGAATGGACCCGTGCCATCGCTTCTGCCAGATCTGCAGCTACGACCGGAGGGAGATCCCTCTCCCCACCAGGGAAACGCGCCAGCTCAGCACCCAGCTGCTCCAGCGGGTCGACCAGCACCCGCTCCAGCTGAATCCACTCCGCATACACAACCACCATGTCAAACAGGAGGCCCAGAAAGAGCAGTACAGCGGCCAGCACCACTACCAGACCAATACCTTTCAGGAAACAGAGAAACAGGATGACGGCAAGAACCAGATCGCAAACCAGAAGCAGCAGGATGTTCCGGACCGCGCGCAGTACATACTCCCGGGCCGCCTTCCTCGGTCCCGGATGCAATCGCTCCAGCAAGGCATCGATCTGCTGGTCCAGCAGCTTCTTTCCAGAGGTCAACCAGCTCATCCTTCTCCATCCCAAGACACAACAGCGGTCGCAAGCATAACCATCCGGGCTAGGATAGCAAGCATGGCACCTCAACCCAAGAACAGCCAGACCCTCTCCAGATTCGTGGCCGCTGCCGGGGCAGACAAACTGACTGGCCGCCTGGACATAAACGGTGGCCAGGCCACCCTGTTTTTCTTTGGAGGCCGCCCGGTCCATGCCGAGGTGAAGGCTGCAGGGAAAAAACTGATACTTGGTGCTGAAGCAATAGAGATAATTGTGGCCGAGTACTCTGCTCCCGAGCGTGTCGTCTTTTCCGCCGCAGAAATCCCTGCCTACACCATTGAGCTCACCGTCGAAGAGCTGGTGGGCAGGCTTGGAAGCCCAGGAGGACCACCAGCACTCTCGGGCCCTCCTGTTCCCGGCGGGCCGGGCTATATACCGCTGCTGCCACGTGGCAAGCCTCTCTTTGACAACATTCCACTGGACGCAGTCGTGCTGGAGGCTTTGGCACCAGCACTGCGGGATGGCGCTATCACTGTATCTACGGGCAACTCCATGGGGGTGGTGCTCGTGAGCGACAGTGCGCTGACCGAGACTTATTTCTTTAGCCCCGATCCACCGCTGTTCGGACAGCCAGCGCTGAGCAGAATCCGGGGGCTCAATTCGGCAAGTGTTTCTGCCTACACGCTGAATCCAGCTCTGGTGGACTGTGCTCCCACACTCCTTCGGGGAGAGCCGCTCTATCAGGACATGCACCTGCCCTGGATACAGTGGGAGGCGTTCATTGCGGACATGCAGACACGGCCAGGAATGCTGGTGATTGAGGTGATCACGCCCCGGGGAAGGGGTGTCACCTGCCTGTCAGATGGCAAACACATTGCCACCTACACCGATGGCCATCCAGCACTTGGTGATCTGGACCTTCTGAAAGAGTATGTGGAACAGCCCGAAGGAACCATCTACGTACGCACTGATCCCGGCCCACTCCCGGAGGTGCGTCCAGATGGCAGCCTGCAACACCCCTCCCCAGGAGCGGCCAGCATGCCGCCCGCCACTGAAGGTATGGCCCCCGCCCAGTTTGCGCCCCCCCAGGCCCCTGGAGCCGGCCCCTCTGGCCCACCGGCAGCTGCTCCACTCACGGCCCCCCAGGAGACCGTTGGCAGCCAGATCTGGCCAACTACAGCTCCCTCACCTGGGAACCCCAGCAGTCCTCCCCCGCCTCTTATGCCCCCTGTCACGCCCCCTGCACCGGCAGGCACTGACCCATTTGCAGCGGCAGCGCCTGGGGCAACTCCCCCCGGGGTGGAGTTTT
>JAJZMA010000197.1:5739-10712 GCA_021850405.1 bacterium | reverse complement strand
CATTGGAATCGGCGGGGCTCTGTCTCCTGGGACTATCGCTCTGCGAAGCCATCTCTACACGAAGGGGTGCGGCCATCCCCCAGAAACCCAGGATTTGTACAGTCTTCGCCCCTATCCAGTCAGGAGGCGAAGCTTCCTTGTAGCCACCTGGACCTTCACCACCTGGGAAAAACGTAGAGGAACTGCATCTTCCTCAATGCCATCTCCGAAAGCCACCAGCCGGTCTGATTCCACAGTAAGCGAGAGGCTGGCGTCAGCATCCAGCAGGCCCGCCGTCAGGCGTATTCCGGTTGCGGGAGAAGGCCAGGCCTCCCGCACAAACCAGCAAAGCCTGTGTTAGGTTGGGTCTGGCAGCGGCACGTCGCGGCCACGTTCCTCCCAGATGGAGCGCGCCCAGCCGGTAGCACCGGTCCCGGTCGCTATGATCATGCCGGATGAGGACTGTGGTTCTGGCCCGTCGCCGCCCACGCTGATCAGATATCTGGCACTCTGGTGGCTCGGGTGTCCGATGAAAACCTCATTGAGTGCCAGCACGGACTGGCGGTCATCGGTAGTAGCTTCCACCATAACCCGCTCCTCAGTAAAGGCTTCAGCCGCGCTGGAAACAGCAAGAGAAAGCAGGGAATGAACCTGGTGTGGCCGGAATGGCACAAGAACACCTGGATTGCGCGCCTTGTCCGGGTTTACTCCAATCACAGTCTGCCCATCCAGGTACTTGGCAGCATTGGCCACCAGCCCATCCTGCCCCACGACGACCACCACATCCTCTGGGGCAAAACTGAACCGGGCCAGATCTGAGCGCTCCACTGATCCCTGGCGCCAGTTCATAGGGACCGCCGCAGTACTGGTCGCCAGTGCGTCCTTCTGTAGCCGGTCGCGCCTCTCCACCTCCTCTATCTTCTGGCCGCGCTGCGACAGAAAAAAAACGGCCTGGCCAAATGTCCCATGCGTTGCCAGCAGCTCATCAAGCTCGGTATGCCGGTACACAAATACTGCCCGCGGCGCCAGTGCCACCGCTACTTCCCTGGAGGCCTGGCTGCTCCCCCGCGCCCGGGCTCAGCCCTGCCCTTCTGGCCGGTTTGACCTGAAGCAGGAGTGCCCGGTCCTGAGGGTGGGGAGGCTGGTCCCACCTGTGCTGGGGTCCCTGACGGTGGCGCTGCTCCAGGCAATAGTCCCCCAGTCTCGCCCAGCCCATCCTTGCCCAGGCGGGCAAGTACCGGCGACAAAAGGTCAGGAGAGAGTACCAGGCTTTGAACCTTGGGCAGGTTGATTGCAAGATCACGCAGTGCCAGCCCAAGCAGTTTTCCTTCATCAATGTTGCGATACGAGGAAAGCCAGGCCACCTCTGCGGCACCCCGGGCTTCTCCCATGGATCTGGTCGCGTTGGCCTTTACCAGGCTCAACCTTTCTTCACGGGCAGCCTCAGTCTCAGTCCGGATCTGGGAGGCAGCTGCGTCTTCCTGCGCTGCCTTGCGTGCATTGGCACCGTTCTGCATGATGAGCTGCTCTTCCCGTTTGGCAAGCTCAATCCTGGTCTGCAACTCATTCTCTCCAATTGCCCTCTCGTTCCACCGCAACAGCCCGGCGCTCAAAGGTAGCCTTGTCAGCTTCCTGCTGAACCTGCTCCCGCACTGGAGTTTTGAGCGCCTTTTCCACGTCTGGCTCAGGTGTCACAGCCACGACACGGATCCCGATAACGGCAAGGCCCGTCTCGGCAAGACGCGCATCTGATGCAAGCCCAGCCGAAATTCGGTCACGCAATGCGACAACCCCTTCCACCAGCGCGCTGGCAAGTGTGGTGCGGGCCAGCAGGTCAAGCGCCGACTGCTGGGCCGATTCTGCCAGCATGCCGTGCAGCTGCTCCAGTGGCCGCCCTCGCCAGGAGCCGGTATCCGGGTCGATCGAGAAATCTACGCGCGAGGAGGTGCCACTTGGATCCGTGATCCGAAACGTGAGCGTGCCCTGGACAACGACATCCTGAAAATCGGAGGTGCGGGCGTGGAACATGAGCGGAATCTCACGGTCATCCACTGGCACCTCAGACAGGACAGCGCTCAGGGGACGGAACCAGAACGACTGCCCAGTTCCCTCGTGCACGACTTTTCCACCCCGAAGATGCACGACATAAGTGGTAGGAGCGCCCCTCAGATGGCGCAATCATGGAAGCCTGCTGATGTCAGCCATTCCTTTCCTCCCCAAAAAAACGGTCCTGCACGCCCATCTGTACGCTCAAGGCGCCTTTCACTGGCAGCATGACTATCTCATGCTCCACACCGCATCTGCACGGGCATACTGCCCGTTTGGCATCCTCCTCCAAGGCGCCATTGGGTGCACCCGACCTTGCCCGTGATGTATGCGCGCGATGCACCAGATCGCCAGCGTCAGCTGGCAGCATCCAGCCCCCGAGCCGGCGCAGGAGGGGATGCTGTTCCGGTGGTCGCTAAAACAGGTTTGGATCTTTCAGGTTTGGTGTAGCATATTTTCATGCAAAATTACGATCCGTACCGCAGCCATACTACATTTGGCGGCTCTCAGCAGATGGCCGCCACCCATACAGACCGGGCTCTCATGACCCAGGTGTTTGCCTGGCTTGGAGGTGCGCTGGCAATAACCACCATTGGGGTAATGCTGGCCTCCACCATTCCAGCCAGTGACCTGTCCGGCTTGTGGATTGTCGGCGCCATAGCCTCACTGGGCCTCTGCTTTGCGACCCAGATGCAGCTTCATCGCGGCAATATCATGGCCGGCAGCGTACTGTTTATCCTTTTTGCACTGGCAGAGGGATTCCTGATTGGCCCACTGGTGCTTGCCTATCTGGCAGTTGCGCCCACCGAGGTTGCCGCGGCACTGGTAGGGACCGTAGGAGTATTTTTCCTGGCCGCCGCCATTGTCTGGAGTACCAATTTCATTACCCCAGTCTGGGGAAGGTTTCTCTTTGGCGCGCTGCTTGTAGGCATCGTGGGTCTCATCCTGAGCATGTTTGTATCTGGGATCTATGTCCTGGTACTCGGAGTGCTGGGTGTCGTATTTGTGGGACTGACCATGTTTGATTTCTGGAGACTGAAGAACATGGCTACACGCTCTGGTGCTGTGACAGCCAGTACGAGCCGCGGCCGCTCATCATTCCTGGCCATGAATGCGAGCAGGCTCTATGCTGGCAGCGCCATCATGATTGCCATGGCGCTTTACCTGGATTTCATCAATCTTTTTCTCATCATCCTCCAGCTGCTGGGCGCCTCCAGGGGCGGGATGCGCCGCTAACCGCCAGGCGGCGGCCACAGATACCCAGGCAGCTGCCAGGCGAAGCCCCGTGTCAGTGTTGCTAGCCTGACAGGTCCTCTGCCCCCACCCCTTCAGCGCTCAGCGCTGAGCGCAGCTGTTCAAGCGCTGCCCTCTGGAGCCGGGAAACGTGCATCTGGGAGATGCCCAGCCTTCTCGCCACCTCGGTCTGGGATAGCTGGTCCACAAACCGTAGCGCCATTACCTGCTGCTCCCTGGGTGTCAGCTGGGCCATAAGGCCAGCAAGGGCTTCTGTAATCTCAATCCGGTCGAGGTTTTCATCAGTCTTGCCGAGGCGCGAGCCCAGCAGATCTGCCCCTTCACCACCGCTTTCCCCAGATATTGGCTCCTGCAGCGAGGCGGTATGCTGGGCAGGTGATACCTCAAGTGCTGCCAGGATCTCACTTGGGTCCAGCGATATCCTATGTGCTATCTCCTCAATTGACGGTTCGCGCTCCAGCTCGGACCTCAGGGCATCCCTCGCTTTCATCGTCTTCAGGTAGTTTTCCTGCAGGCGCCGCGGTACCCGAAGCGCCCAGGAGCGGTCCCGAAAGTAGCGGCGAATCTCCCCCATTATCGTAGGGGTCGCAAAGGTTGAAAACTCATTGCCCATATCAGGATCGAAGCGGTCAATAGCATGGATAAGACCAAGAAATCCGACCTGGGCAATATCCTCAAGCGGTTCACCCCGGTTGGCAAAGCGCTGCGCAATGAAGCGCACAAGGTCTGAATTTATCTCAACAAGTCGCTCCAGCAGGGCTGGACTTTTGGTCACATGGTACTGCCGCAGCAGCCGTATCGTTTCATCCCGCCGCTTCGCTGCCAGCTGGCTGCGGGTAGTCGCAACCGAACTGCCTGTCGTAGCCGACAGGGTCACGAAATACGGTATTTGATGAGGCGGATGTTCAGGCCACCGGTACGACTGTCCATCCTGTACCGACAGTCATCCACAAAGAGCGACATCACCCGAAGGGATAGCTCCATACTATCCACAACATCCCTGCTCCCAGCCGCACGCAGCGGGCGTGAAGCCGGCGCACCAGCGGCGGTCCATTCGCCCACGCCATCGGCCACTCTGGCGGCATCATATGGTCCTGAACCCTGCCCGGCGCCGGTCTCGTCAGGCGGAGTCGCAGACGCGGAATGTGCCGCACTACCATGCGGGTGTGCTGTGGTAGTCACCTTCACCTGAAGGCGCCCTCCCTCATATTCAAAAAGCAGCCTAAGCTGGGCGCCAGAGGGCCCGGGACGGGCAGACAGCAGAGTGATCGCGTTCTCACACGCCTGGCCAACTGCAATAGTGAGGTCGTCGATCTCCTCCACCCCAAAGCCATAGGCGCAGCCAAACCCGGCAGCTGCACGCTTGGCCACCACGACAAAGGCTGGATCGGCAGGGATTCTCAACTCGGAAGCATGCGCTCTCATCTGCCCTAGGGTACCATCCGCAGGACGGTCCCAAACTTCACCTGATACCTACCCTTGGTGCCCCTGGGGTGGAGCGGGAGCCGAAGGCACAGCCACAGCCGCTGCCTCTTCCTGCCCGGCCGCAACTGCGCTCTTGATCATCATTCCTTCGAGAGTTGCGTCTGCCGACTCGCATTCTGCGACCCGTAGCCGCTCCCAGACCCATGCGCGCAGACCTGGAAAGACCAGTAACGCAATGCTCGCGACGGCCAGGACAGCTGCTGCTGTCA
>JAJZMA010000197.1:0-5729 GCA_021850405.1 bacterium | reverse complement strand
CAGCAGCTTTTTCATTGCGACACGAGTTGAAGGGTACGATGCGGGCTCAGCTCACGCGACCCCTGCACTGGTAGGGACAAACAGAAGAAACACGGTGGATAGCATGCCAACCAGAAGCACATCTGCCAGTGGGTGCAGCGAGCCCAGCTGGGGCCCAGGAACCCTTGCATACACTGAGAGCAGCTCCCCTGCAAGCACACCACCAATCGCAGCTATCAGGCAGTATCCATACGGGAGACGATTTGAGGTAAGTACATAGGCTGCCTGGGCCAGAAGCAGCACCAGCAAAACTGTAAGGACCAGGTCTGGACTCATCAAATTTCTCCTTTGGTTCCGTGTGCTCTGTCAAGTTTCAAAAAAGCTGACCGCTGGGCACTTCCCTCTCGGGCTGAGCCCTAATTCCAGGTGGGGATCTTCACGCTACCTCTCCTGGTCCCAGTGTCTGGGCATGAGGGCGGGCACCGGATATTGGAACCCCTAAGACTTTAGTGTTGGTTCAGCCGCGATATTGATGGTTGCGACCAGCGTCAGCTTCCTAATCTTACTGCAGCCGGTATTTCCACAGCTACAACTGTGACGGTAGAAAGGGATCACCTTCAGCCCTTTTGCCCCCGTCTGGGAAGCAGGGCTAGCCCCAGCTCCGCCAGCTGGCTCTCGCTGACAGCCGCTGGCGCCCCGGTCATTGGCTCCTGTGCCTGCTGATTTTTTGGAAACGCAATGACATCGCGGATATTCTCCTCTCCCAGTCCCTCCATGACCAGTCTGTCTATACCCGGAGCGCAACCTCCATGCGGAGGGGCACCGAAGGAAAAAGCGTCCAGTAGAAATCCAAATTTCCGGGCGGCCTCTTCCGGCGGAATACCAAGAGCTGAGAAAACCCGGCCCTGCAATGCCGGATCGGTGATCCGTATGCTTCCACTGGCTGTTTCCCTGCCATTGAGCACGATGTCATAGGAACGCGACCGGACCCGCAGGGGGTCACTCTCCAGATAGTCGATGTCCTCTTCCTGGATCATGGTGAAGGGGTGATGGGCTGCACGAATCTCACCAGTTGCAGGATCCTTCTCAAACATGGGAAATTCTGTCACCCACAGGATATCCATCTGCCCCGGGTCGAAGAGGGACCGCGTGCGGCCCAGGTAGATGCGAAGCGCCCCCATACCTGCCCTCGTGGAAGCACTGTTCCCAGCAGCGATCAGTACCAGGTCTCCGGCTCGCGCCCCAGTCATCTGCTCTACTTTGGCAAGCTCGGAGGGCGCCAGGAACTTTGCTATTGGCCCCTCCCAGCCTGTCTGCCTGCGAGTGATAAACGCCAGGCCTGTAGCTCCACCAGCAACTGCTACCGGTGCCAGTTCCCTCTCAATCTCGCTGCGTGTAAGAGTGCCTCCGCCCTCAAGGCAGATGGCAACAATGCTGCCAGCCGAAGCGACAGCCTGCTGAAAGATACGAAAACTGCTTTTCCCAAACACACTGGTAAGGTCGACAAGCTCCATCCCAAATCTGGTGTCTGGCTTGTCGGTGCCGTAACGCCGCTGGGCGTCCTCCCAGCTGATACGTGGAAACGCTGACGGGAGCTTGCCTCCACGGAAGCACGCCGCTTCCCACGCATGTCCGAGCGCGTATTCACAGGCAGCAAATACGTCATCCTCGTCTACAAACGACATCTCCAGATCCAGCTGGGTAAATTCCGGCTGGCGATCGGCCCTGAGGTCCTCATCCCTCCAGCAACGTGCAATCTGAAAGTAGCGGTCCAGTCCTCCAACCATGCAGAGCTGCTTGTAGAGCTGGGGAGACTGTGGCAGCGCATAAAAATCACCATGGGACAATCTGCTGGGCACAAGGTAATCCCTTGCTCCTTCGGGTGTTGCGCGTATCAACGTCGGTGTCTCAATCTCGACAAACCCCATCTTGTGCATCGCAGCCCTGAGTCCGGCTACAAACTCGGAGCGGGCACGCAGGTTTTTCTGGATGCGGGGCCGACGCAGATCCAGATAGCGGTATGAAAGCCGCACCCGTTCATCCACCTCAGCGTCATCATGTACTGAAAAGGGAGGTGTCCTGGCAGCAGACAGGACAGTCACCGCTGTTACCTGCAGCTCCACCTGCCCAGTAGCCAGCCTGGGATTTTCCTGCCCCTCTCCCCGCGCCCGCACAGTTCCGTCAACCCGCAGTACCCACTCAAGCCTGGCATCCTTTATCGCCTCATACGCATCCCTGGCTTCTGATGGATTGATCACCAGCTGGATCAGCCCGGAAAAATCCCGCAGATCTATAAACACAAGCCCACCATGGTCGCGACGATGATCGACCCAGCCATAGCAGGTCACCGCCTGTCCAATATCCTCCACCCGGAGTGTGCCACATGAGCTGCGGGTCGTTGCCACTGGGATTGCCCTCCTTATAACTGTCTTGGGGTCTCCTGCGTTCCTACCGGCCCACCGGCCGCCCTGCTTCCTGCTGCGTCACGGATGCTCCCGGCTCTGGGTGTCCCAGCGCCCGATGCACAGCGCTGACTGTGCTTTCCCATGGTACCTGCTCCTGGGATCTGCTCTCCAGCAGCCGTACAGCCACCTCTGAATTGCGCAGTTCGTCTTCACCCAGCAACAGTGCAACACGGGCGCCCATTGCCAGGGCGCCTTTAAGTTTCGCATCCACCTTGCGCGCAGAGACATCCAGACTACAGCTAACGCCACTACCGCGGATAAGCTCCGCAAGCCTGGATGCTGCCTTCCAGGCCTCAAACACTGCGATATCCCCTACCGACAGTATGGCAACCTCGGTCCAGAGCTGCTCACGCAGCTGTGAGGATTGCTCCCTGTTTTCCAGCACCGCACAGAGACGGTCTACCCCCAGTGAATAGCCCACCCCAGGGCAGGATGGAAAACCCATGGTCTCTGCCAGACCGTCATATCTGCCGCCACCCCCAAGCGCATTCTGGGCCCCATCCAGGGATTCATGCCAGATCTCAAAAACGGTGTGGCAATAGTAGTCCAGCCCCCGCACGAGGAGCGGGTTGGTGACATAGCCGACCCCCGACTCAGCAAGGCACATCTGGACAGTCTCAAAATGCTGCCTGCTCTCTGGCCCGAGCTGGTCTATAAGTCTCGGGGCAGCCTGGGCCAGCCTGTGGTCAACCTTGCAATCAAGCAGACGGAGGGGATTGACATGCAGCCTGCGCTGGCAGTCACCGCACATGTGAGCCACCTCTGGCTCGTAGTAGGCGATGAGCTGGCTCCGGTACGCGGCGCGCTCTTCCCTGCTGCCGAGCGAATTTATCTGCAGTGAGGTTCCAGACAGCCCACACTGTGCGTAAAACTCCATGGCTAGCGCAATCACCTCAAAATCAAGGTACGGGGATAATTCACCAATACATTCCACCCCTACCTGGCTGAACTGCCGGTATCGGCCCGCTTGCGGGCGGTCATAGCGGAACATAGGGCCGCTGTAACGCAGACGGACCGGACGAGTTCGCTGTTCCAGGTGGGCAAACAGAGCTGCCCTGACCACCGATGCGGTAGCTTCAGGACGCAGGGTAAGTGACCTGCCGCCCTTGTCGGTGAGGGTGTACATCTCCTTTTCCACTACGTCAGTACCACTGCCCACCCCGCGTGAGAACAGCTCGGTTGCCTCCAGAATGGGTGTCTCTATAGGTGCATAGCCATAGCGTCCAGCCAGCAGGTTGTGCCGCGCGATGATTTGCTCCCAGAAAATTGACATGGGAGGCAGAATGTCGCGCATCCCACGACTTACTGAAATACCACTCATAGCTGTATGAGTTTAGTCGGTGTCCCAGGTTTTGTGGTTTTGGTATGGCACGCACTGCCAGGCAAGCTGGCTGCATGCCAAGAAGGCAGCGTTGTGTTGTGGCATGTGGTGTTGCGTGTTGTGGCGTTGTGTTGTGGTGTCGTGTCCGTCCCAGGTCCGCCCTGGCGTGCTAATCTTCGGCCATGCTCTGCCATCCTGCAAAGTCAACCTCGGGACGGCCCCCGCGGAGCTGCCATGCTGGTGCATCCGTTGGGTAGACAGGTACCGAAAGGCACACAGCCGTTCCTCTTCCGCACCTCAGCCTCGGCCCAACCGCAGCCACCCGGGCCAACCCCAGCTGCCGCAGAGCTCGCTGTAGCAGCAGACCTGCTTGCCCGCTCAGCTGACGTGGCCGACCAGATAGCAATGACCCACTTTCGTACAACAACCCTTGCTTCACACCCCAAACCAGATGGTTCGCCAGTCACAGTAGCGGATCTTGCCATCGAGCAGGAGGTGCGGAGAATGCTCCCCGCCGGCTTTGCCTTTCTTGGGGAAGAAACCGGCTTTACCAGTGCTCCCGGCCCATGGACGTTTGTGATTGACCCAATTGACGGCACCGCCTCCTACATCAATGGCGGCACAGGCTGGGCATGTCTGCTGGCTGCCCTTTACCGCGGAAGCGTGGTTGCTGCACTGGCCTCAGCGCCAGCGCGAGGAGAGCGCTACCAGGCTACAGTCAGAGAAAGCACTACCAGAAATGGGCAGGCAGTCTTGGTCAGTAGCAAAAACTCGCTGAGCGGAGCCCGTTTCGAATTTCAGAGCCAGAGGGCATTTCTGGCATCCGGACTGGGCTCAACTCCAGCCGAGTTGACAAGCGCATTTTCGCTTGATGCCCACTTCCCTGGCAACACAGCTGCCCATCTTCGGGTCACTACCGGGCGCAGTGATCTTGCCTGGTCACCAGATGCACCCATCTGGGATATCGCAGCGCTTAGCCTTCTCGTTATGCAAGCTGGTGGCGCCGCCAGCGATCTCTCGGGAAAGCCCATCATCCTGCGCAACCCGGGCGCGAGGGCAAGTTTCATCTCCAGTAACGGCCAGCTGCACCAGGCCGCCCTGACTGCCATCCGGCACCTTGGTCCTGGGGTGGGAGGCGGGGCAAATCAGGGGATAGCCAGATGAATGCTGCCGGAAACAGCGGGCCGATTGGCAGACGGGGTAGCGCCCATGCCAAACTGCTTCGTATAGTGAATGACTCAACTCAGAAGCTGAGGCCCTACCAGCTCTCTGTGCGCACCACAAGGGATGCAGGCACGGTGCTCTCCGAACTTGCCAACCGCCGGATACAGGGTATAAACGTCTCGGAAGCTGGTCCGAACCATATCATCCTGCATGTAGGACGCAAGAACAGGTATACGCCGCTCCAGGCTGTATTTCTTGCTGCCATCCTGACGCTTGCAGTCTTTGTAGTCAGCGCCTATATTGTCCCCGTCGTTGCCCTGGTCGCCGTTACCCTGGTCGGCCCCTTCCTCCCCCTGCTCCGCCAGGCATTGCCAATAGTTGCAGTAAGCGGGGTTCCAGAGGGGAATGACATAACCAGAATCACCGCACATGGTGAGGTATCTCCCGAACTGGCGGCGTCCCTGGACGCCTACTTTGCAACGCTGCCACAGCTTGAGGAAACCATCCGCTAAGCCTTTTCGGCGGCACGCCGCATCGCCGCCTCGCCCAATTGTTGGGCGACGCGCCGGCTTTGCAGGATGGTCGTCAGGGCCTCGGCCAGCGCGTGTTCGGCCTGCGGGGCGACGAGCAGGCCGGTGACGCCGTGCGTGACGATCTCGGGCATCGCGCTGCGCCCTGTCGTCCCGTCGCAGCGCTCGTGGAGAGGGGCACGGGGGCGTGCCCTTGGGGAGGAACGCCGTGTCCGGGTCTGTGTCCACGTCTCGGTCGTCCGTCACCGTGCGGGCCGCGATCAGCCTGCT
>JAJZMA010000187.1:9569-10795 GCA_021850405.1 bacterium | reverse complement strand
TGCTGCCATCCAGAACTGACGGGCCCCTGCCGAAAGGTCTGCAGCATGCGGACCGGCTGCCCGAGCGCTCCCCGGCTCTCCACGGAAAACCATGCCCCACAAGCGGAATATGTAGAGACCGGTCAGTACGTTGATGGAGACACCGACCAGATAGAGGATCCAGGGGGCCGCACCAGGCCCGTTCAGGAGCCCAAAGCCAAGCAGCCCCTCCTTGCTCCACCACCCAGCAAAGAGCGGAATCCCCGCCAGGGAGAGCGCCCCGCTGAGGAAGCATGCCTCGGTGAGCCTTAGACGCCTACCCATCCCTCCCATTGCCCGGATATCCTGCTCTCCGCCCATCCCATGAATCACATTGCCCGCTGCCATAAAAAGGAGAGCCTTGAAAATGGCGTGCATCACAAGGTGATAAATCGCAGCACTATAGGCGCCAATCCCGGTGGCATAGATCATGAGCCCAATCTGGGACATCGTGGAATATGCAATTACCCGCTTTATGTCTACCTGCGAAAGCGCGATGACACCGGCCATAAGGGCAGTACCCATGCCGACGCACGCGACCATTCCGGCTGCGATCGGCGCACGCTCAAACAGGACATGGAACCTTGCGATGAGATAGACGCCCGCGGTAACCATCGTGGCTGCATGAATGAGCGCTGAAACCGGTGTGGGGCCCTCCATGGCATCTGGCAGCCAGGTATGGAGGGGAAACTGCGCGCTCTTGGCAAATGCCCCTATCGCCAGGAGAATGCAGATCGTCACAATGTAGGGCGACCCCAGACTGAAAGAAGCTGCGTGGGCAAAGATGGTGGGCAAACTGGTCGAATACAGGTGCCGCCCACTTCCGTCTGGACCGGAGGTAAGCCCCAGAACCAGCATGAACGCGGCGATAACAAGAGCTACGTCACCTATGACCTGGGTAATGAATGCCTTGCGGGCTGCGCTTACAGCAGATGGGCGCTCGTACCAGAAGCCGATAAGCAGGTAGCTGGAAAGCGCCACCAGAGCCCAGCCAATTATCAGGAAGACAAGGTTTGCAGCAAGAACCAGCAGAACCATGGAAAAGATAAAGAAGTTCATGTAGCTGAAGAACCGTCCGATGCCGGGATCTCCATCCATATATCCGATGCTGTAGATATGGATAAGCAACCCTACACCGGTTATCACCATCAGCATCACAGCGCTCAGTGGGTCAAGGGTGAACTGGACCCCTACTACTGGCAGCTGGT
>JAJZMA010000187.1:0-9559 GCA_021850405.1 bacterium | reverse complement strand
ACAGACCACAGGATGCCCACCGCTACAAGAAACGCTGCGCCAATGGAAAGATTTCCGGCCCAGACAGAAGCCGATGGAACCCTGCTTGTGAGTGCAGCGACCACCGAGCCAGCAAGTGGCAACCCCAGGACCAGCGCGGTCAGGAGGATGGCGACTGTCATTGCGACATCTCCGAAACATCATCTATGTCCAGAGCGCGACCATGACGGAAGATCCTGGTGAGCAGGGCAAGACCGACAACGGCTTCGGCAGCAGCAACAACTATCACCATAAGAGCAAAAACCTGTCCTGCCTCGCTGTCCAGAAACCGGCCAAACGCAACCAAAGCAACGTTGACCGAATTGAGCATCAGTTCCACAGACATGAACATGACCAGCGGGTCACGCCGGAGCATGACTCCAGCACTGCCTACCGCAAGCATCGCTGCGCTGACTGCCAGGGCAAAAGGCAGCATCGACTGGGTCATCGCTGCTCCTCCGTACCCGTCTCCGATTCCCGCGTCAGATAAACAGCACCCACCGCCGCCACCAGAAGCAGTAGCGAGGTAATTTCAAAGGGGATCAGATACTCAGAAAAGAGTCTGCCCGCAAGTGTCTGGATATTGCCAGCAGAGTTGACCACCGCTGGAGTGTAGCGAAACGATGCATAGGGGTTCGCCACTGCGCCATAAAAGGCACCCGGAAGTTCCCCTGTGGAGGGCACCGCCGAGGCAGCCGCGACTCCGAGGCCAGCAGTTACAGCAACGACCACAAAGACAGATATAAACATGCGCCCACCCAGCAACTGGCGGTCCTCCCTCCCTGGACTGAGCAACGCGATTATGAATACAAAAAGTACCATGACGGCGCCTGCATAAACGATCAGCTGGACGGCAAAAAGGAACTGGGCGTTAAGGAGGAGAAACATGACAGCAATCATGCTCACATTGACCACCAGTGCCAGCGCTGAATAGAGCGTCTCCCTGAATGTGACCACCCCAATGGCAGCAACGACCGCAATGGCGGAAGCTATGACAAACATGACATTCATGGGCGGGTTCCCTCGTGCTTCTCCCTCACCGGAGGAGCGACACTGGGCACATCCACCGGCACTCCATTCTGGCCCGCCATGGGGACATTCCCACCGGCACTGGGGGTAATTCCAAACCGCTCCTCCCATTTTTGGCGCGCCATCCCAACCGGCAATTTTTGAGGCTGGGTACGCTGGTCAGAGCCGGCGCCCCTGGTCTCACCAGGGCCCGTGTCCCCACTACCTTCCGGCGGGCCGCTCCAGGCCTCCAGCAGATCCTCCTTGGTCGCCACCAGTCGCTCCCGCCGATAATCTGCCAGATCATACCGCGGCCCCAGCGTGATCGCCTCGGTGGGGCATGCCTCAGCACAGTAACCACAGTAAATGCAGCGCACCAGATTGATCTCGTAGCGCAGTGCGTACCGTTCACCTGGCGAGACAGGATGTGCCGGATCATTCTCAGCAGGCTCCACATAGCTACATCCCACTGGGCAGGCGCCCGAGCACAGCTCGCAGCCAATGCACTTTTCAAGGCCATTGTCGTAGCGATGCAGGATGTGCCGGCCACGGTGCCGCGCAGAGATCACCCTGTGCTCCTCGGGGTACTGGACAGTTATGTTGCGTGAAAATGCCGCACGCAGCGTAAAAGCCATTCCCTTGACAATCTCAACAAGCATTACTAACCCCTCAACCCCACCACACCACCGGTGATTACAATGTTCAGCAGTCCCAGGGGCAGCAGGGCTTTCCAGCCAAAATTCATCAGGCGATCGTACCTGAACCTCGGCAAGGTCCACCTGATCCACATCATGGTAAGAACCCCGCCCACAACCTTGATGAGGAACCAGATGACCCCAGGCACGAAGGAAAGATATCCAGTCGGCGACTGCCAGCCGCCGAGAAACAGCACCGTAGCTATAGAAGACACGGTGACCATGTTTATGTATTCCGCAAGGAAATAAACGCCAAACTGCATCGATGTGTACTCAGTGTGGTAGCCAGCAACCAGCTCCGTCTCAGCCTCAGGAAGGTCAAAAGGCAGCCTGTTGGTCTCTGCCAAGGCTCCTGTAAAGTACAGCAGGAATGCCAGCGGCTGGAGGAAGATAAACCAGAGATGTTTCTGTGCCGTGACGATGGTCTCCAGGTTCAGGGAGCCAGCCAGAATAATCACGCCCAGCACGGCAAATGACACTGCCATCTCATAGGAGATCAGCTGGGCAGACGAGCGCAACCCCCCAAGCAGCGAGTACTTGCTGTTCCCGGACCATCCGCCAAGAAACAGTGCATACACCCCAAGCGATGTAACAGCAAACACAAACAGCAGGCCCACATTGATATGGGCTATGTCCCAGTGGTACTGGAATCCATTTATGTTATTGACGCTACTGACCGGAATTACGGCAAACGCAAAGAATGCTGCTGTTACCGCCACCACTGGTGCAACGGCAAACAGTATGCGGTCCCTGGCTGAAGGCGCGCTGCTCTCTTTCATGAGCAGCTTCACAGCATCCGCAAGCGGCTGCAGAAGCCCAAACTTTCCTACCCGGTTGGGCCCGATCCGCAACTGTATCCGTGCAGCAACCTTTCTCTCTGCCCATACCGAATACGCCGCTGCCGTTATCAGGACAAACGCCAGGACAAAGCCCTTGATCACGATGTCCCACCAGTAGTCCCCACCAAGCTGGTAGGTCCATATTGACGCTACTTCAAAATTCATGACATCCACCTGGTACGGCCACCATAGCCAGCCGCCGCATAGGCAGGAATACGGTCAGCCAGCCGTCGGAAGACAGCTATCTCATCCATCTGCTCCCATGTTGCACCCAGAAGAGTGGCCAGCTTCTGGAGCAGCAGTAATTCCCTGGGCGTATCCCCGGAGGATGGAAGTGCAGGCCTAATCCGCTGCACACGCCCCTCGGAGCTGGTGACAGTCCCTCCTTTCTCAAAATAGGCATGACCCGGAATCAGGATCGAAGCACTGTCACTGAAAATTCCGCTTACCGACTCAATTGCCAGCATAAAGTCCAGCTTCCGCAGTCTGGGTGCGAGTGCTGCCGTCACATCAGCAGCAAGGGGAAGCCCAGCGCCATCCAGAACGAGTAGTCCCTTGAGTCCACCTGCCAACACCTGGTCTACAAGAGTCATGCGGGAGACGGGGCTCCCGGTGCCGCCAGGATTCCCATGGCCCTGCCCGCCAGCGTACCCAGGCGCACCACCGTCGACCAGCCCAAGGTCTCTTGCTCCACGCCCATTTACTCCATGCACAACTGAAAGAATCGAGGCACTGTGCCCTTTGGCCAACAGCGCATCGCGAAGGTCCCTGGCAGCACCGGCATCGGATTCTGCCGCTACGACGCCTACACGAACAGGAGATCCATCACGCCCATCCGCGAGCCCGGCAAGCACCTCACGGGTCAGCACCCCGGCACTTTCCCCATTTCCCCATGCAACCCGCCGAACCCGTACTCCATGTTTTCTGGCGGCCTTGAAAAGGCGCAGGGTAAGCACAGGCGAGTAGGCTTCAGGCTCTGTGCCGACAACTACGACGTCGCTGCAGGCCTCGATGTCTTCAAGTGCGAGCCCGCTATCGCCCGGCTGCGCACCTGATGCAAAGGCAGCGCCAACATCCACATGCTGTGTTCCTATCACCTCACGGCCAAGCAACTGGGCAAGCCAGAGCTCCTCGTTGGTCAGCCGGGGAGAAACGAGAACTCCAATGGCATCAGCTCCATGCTTTGCCGTTACCCTGGCAATGGCTGCAGCGGCCTGCTCGAGCGCCTCAGAGCAAGGTACAACTGCAACAGATCCACCCTTGCGGATGTGCGAACTGCTGATCCTTGCCCCACCATTCCACGAGGTAGCGCTGTAGCGGCCACGGTCGCACAGCCACATGTCATCAACACTGGGGTTGTCCCTGGATGCAAACCGCACCACTTCAAAATTACGGGTATCAACGTGTATATTGCAGCCGTAGGAGCATTCTGGACATACCCCAGAGCTCCTCTGGAGATCCCAGGGCCGGGCCTTGAAGCGATACTGACGATGTGTCAGCGCTCCGACCGGGCACACCTCAGGCAAATTACCCTGAAAGGCTGAGGTCAGCTCCCTGTTGGCAAAGGTAGCAATCACAGTGTCTACCCCTCGGCGATCCAGTACCAGTTCCTGCTCTCCAGTTATCTCGTCGTAATAGCGCACGCACCGCCAGCACAGAATGCAACGCTCGCGATCAAGCTCTATCAGCTCCGAGAGTTTTACCGCCTTGTCAGAATGAACCTTGTCCACAATCGGAAACCGGCTGGTTGTGGGGCCATAGCGGAATGCAAAATCCTGCAGGTCACACTCCCCACCCCGATCACAGACCGGGCAGTCCAGAGGGTGATTCTCAAGCAGAAACTCCAGGACTCCCTCTCGGACCTTGACCACTTTCTCGGATGCAGTGTGGATCACCATATCAGGAGTGACGACAGTTGCACATGCCGGCATGAGCTTGGGAAGCTTTTCAATTTCCACGAGACACATCCTGCAGACAGCCACTGGATCCATCTTCGAATGGGCACAGTAAATCGGTATATGGACCCCAGCCTCAGTCGCCGCATCCAGAACGAGCGTGCCAGGGCGGACCTGGACCGCGCGGCCGTCCACGGTCACAGAAACTGTTTCAGACACTTGCGTGATCACAGAAGACTCCCTGCCATCAGCAGATCTTCATGGCTTCCTGTGGCTGGCATGGACACGGGACACCGGCCAGCCCCACAGTGCTGTTCGAATTCGTCCCTGAAGGCACGATAGGCTGACATCACAAACCAGGTTGCGGTGTCACCAAGGGGACAGAAGCACTTTCCGTCCATGTTGTCGCATATGTCTGCAAGTGTAGCGAGCTCAGCCTTGTCTGCCTGCCCCGCTTCCAGACGGTGCATCAGCCTTGACTCAAAGTAGGTGCCCTCCCTGCAGGGTGTGCACTTGCCACACGACTCGTGCTGATAAAAGTCCACCAGCCGCATGGATACATTCACCATGCAGGCAGTCTCATCCATAAAGACCATGGCGCCAGCCCCAAGGGAGGAGCCAGCTTTCTGTACTGAGTCAAAATCCAGTGGCAAGTCAATGTCCTTAGGCAGCAGTACCTGCATGGAGCCTCCACCGGGCTGGAATGCCTTCAGCTGGTGACCGGGCAGCATTCCGCCGCAATGTTCCTCGAGAAGCTCCCTGATGGGGCGCCCCATCTCTATCTCATATACGCCAGGTCTCTGAATGTGGCCGCTGGCGCAGATTAGTCTCGTGCCCGTCCCTCTCTCTACTCCAATGCCAGCAAACCACTTGCCGCCGCGGGCGACAATATGGGGCACATTGCTTAAGGTCTCAACATTGTTCACAACCGTAGGCTGCCCGTACAGCCCCTTGACTGCAGGAAACGGTGGTTTCAGGCGTGGCTCTCCCCTGCTACCCTCAAGCGAACTCAGAAGAGCTGTCTCCTCACCGCAGATATATGCCCCCGCTCCCCCATGAACGATTACGTCACATGAAAAATCAGTTCCCATGACGGATTTTCCAATGTAACCTGCCGCACGAGCCTCTTCCACGCAACGCTCCAGCAGGAGCCGCTGCCTACGATACTCACCCCGTATGTAGATGAAGGCTGTGTGCACATCCAGCGCGTATGCAGCTATAAGCAGCCCCTCAAGCAGCTGGTGCGGGAGCTTGTCTATCAGATAGCGATCCTTGAAACAGCCTGGCTCTGACTCATCAGCGTTGCAGCACAGATATCGGGGCAATACGCCCCTGGGCAGGAAAGACCACTTGGTCCCGGTTGGAAACCCCGCTCCCCCGCGCCCACGGAGTCCACTGGCCTTTACCTCCTCCACCACTTCATCAGGAGTCATGCCAGTGAGCGCCTTGCGCAACGCCTGGTAGCCGCCAGCCTTCTCATAGGCCAAAAGGGTATCCAGTGCCTCTCCTGCTGGCCCCAGCTGTGCCGTAAGCAATCTATATTCCATGCAAAGCTCTCAAAATCCTTTCATGTATCTATCTTCAAAGATCCGACTTGGCAACGCGGGCGCGCCGTGTCTTCTTTCCAGTGGCTGGGCGTTCTTCCCTGGTCATGCCGTGCTCGCTGTCTGACCCTGCCCTGGATGATCCAGCCCCAGGCCCTGTTTCCTGGGCAGTAACAGCAGGCGAGACAACTGGGTGGTGGGCAGCTTTTGAGGGAACAGCTTCAGAAGCAACCCTGCGAATAAGTGCTTCTGTCTCCGCAACCGTCATTGGGCCATGAGTCTCATGATCCAGCTGCAACGCTGGAGCAGCGTCGCATGCGCCAAGGCATTCCGGGCTCGCCACCCAGGTCACAGTCCCATCAGCAGCAGTACCCCCAGAAGGACAGTCCAGTGCTCTCTCCACACAGGCAACCACCTCGTTGGCACCACGCAGTGCGCAAGAAACATTCGTGCATACAACAAGATCATGTCTTCCGGGTGCAGTCCTGAAGTACATCGAGTAGAAACTTGCACTGGCCTGCACATCTGAAGGTACCAGCCCAAGCAGTTTCGCCACAGCCTCGAGTGCAGAATCCGACAGGAAGCCATGCTCCTCCTGCACAGCCCACAATGCTGGAATCACTGCGGATCTGGCCATGGGGTAGCGATCCCGCATGAGTGTGATGCGGTTGCGCAGATCATCTGAAAACACTTCTTCTCCCATGGCCTACCTGTCAACGTCTCCAAGGGTAATGTCGATAGATCCGACCACGGCCACCACATCGGCGATCAGTTCTCCCCGGACCATGTGTGGCAGGGCGGCAAGATTGCTGAAGGATGGACCTCTCACCTTGCACCGGTAGGGCCGGTTACCACCGTCGCTTACCATATAGAAACCAAGCTCACCGCGAGGGGATTCGACCGCATGATAAACCTGACCCGCAGGCACCTGCATGCCCTCGGTCACGAGCTTGAAATGATAAATGAGCGATTCCATACTGGTGTTTATCTCATTGCGGGGCGGGCGGGCAACACGCCGATCCAGGGTGTTTACTGGTCCTGATGGCAGATTCTCGTACGCCTGCCGGATTATCCGCAGGCTCTCCCGCATCTCCTGCATACGGATAAGGTACCGGTCGTAAACGTCCCCGTTGCTGCCAACCGGGACATCAAACTCAAAATGATCGTATGAGCTGTACGGCCGTGCCTTGCGGAGATCGTAGGGAACGCCGCTTCCCCGGAGGCAGGGCCCGGTCAGACCATATGCCAGTGCATCTTCCGCAGATATCACCCCAAGCCCAATGGTGCGGTCTCTCCAGATCGGATTCTTCGTGATCAGCAGCTCATACTCATCGATTGCCTTTGGGAACGTGGCAAGCACCTGCTCGATCATGGGGCCAAATTCCTGGGGTACGTCTGCCATGAGGCCCCCAACCCGAATGAATGAGGTCATCATCCGGACCCCGGAAACAAGCTCATTTATGTCCAGGATGGCCTCGCGCTCACGCCATGCGTAAAGGAACGGCGTTGTAGCTCCAAGATCCATGGCATGAGTCCCAAACCAGATGAGATGAGAGCCTATCCGGGCCAGCTCCGCCATGATCACCCGTATGTACTGGCCCCGTGGCGGCACCTCTACCCCCAGCAATTTTTCAGCTGCCAGGGAGAAGCCCAGGTTATTTATCGGAGGCGCCAGATAATCCATCCGGTCAGTGAGCGGAATGCACTGCTGGTAGGTATGCGACTCAAATGACTTTTCAAAACCGGTATGAAGAAAGCCAATATCCGGGCGGCACTCCCTGACGGTCTCCCCTTCGAGATTGAGTACCAGCCGCAGGACGCCGTGGGTAGAGGGATGCTGCGGCCCCATGTTCAGCTCCATGGTGTCCTCGCCAATCTCCACCAGATCCACAGCATCCAGGTCCCGGTCAACCCCTACCCTCTCCCGGGCGTCGCCGTAAGCCTGCTGCACCCGGATCTCTTCTGGCCCGGCAACTGCTTCTGGCAGCAGGCTCTCCCCTTTCTTTTCAGCCTGCGACTGGCTCGCAGCCTTGCGGGGTGACATCAGCGCGTACTCCCAGGCATCTGCTCTGGGCGATCCTGGGGTGCCAGCGCCCATTCCAGGTTATGCGTGAAAGCTACCGGCTCCCCGAATGACACGTAATCCTTCCTTAGGGGATGCCCCTCCCAGTCCTCTGGCAGCAGTAGCCTCCTCAAGTCATGATGTCCAGCAAATGAGATGCCGAACAGGTCAAACGTCTCGCGCTCATGCCAGTCCATTCCCGGAAAAACCTTCTCCAGGGTGGGAACTACCGGGTCATGCTCTGGCACCTGTACCACGAGCCGCACGCGATCATTGTAATCCACTGAGTAAAGTTCATATACGACATCAAATCGTGGCTCCCTCTCCAGCCAGTCTACGGCCGTCACCATGACCGGGAGCCGATACCTGGCCCCGTCATCGTGCGAAAGAAGGGTACATACCTCCACCAGCCGGGAACGGTCCACCTGGAGTATCAGCTCGCCGTGCTCCTCCCTGGTTTCGAGGATGACACCTGGCATTACACGCTCCAGCAGCTGTGCTGCCCGGCTGCCATCCACCGTACCAGCACGGGGCGGTACACCACTGGTCCTGTCTGCCGAATCCGTAGCACCCAGAATCTCTTCCCTTCCAGCGCCTGCTTCAGTCACGCGCCTAGCCTCGCAAGGGGTGGTGCTCGGAAGCAATCTGCTTCTGCAACTTCACTACCGCATCGAGAAGCCCTTCCGGCCGGGGAGGACATCCGGGCAGATAAATGTCCACGGGGACTACCTTGTCGACACCCTGCACAATTGCATAGTTGTTGAAAATTCCCCCACAGGATGCGCACGCCCCCATGCTGATCACCCATTTTGGCTCTGGCATCTGGTCATATACCTGACGCAGAACGGGCGCCATCTTTTGCGAGACCCTCCCCGCTACGATCATAAGGTCAGCCTGCCTGGGCGAAGCCCTAAACACTTCCGCTCCAAAGCGCGACATATCGTAGCGGCTGTTTCCAACAGCCATCATCTCGATTGCGCAACAGGCAAGTCCAAAGAGCGCGGGCCAGATGGAGCTGTAGCGACCCCAGGCAATAACCTTTTCTATCGTAGTGGTGACCACCCCACTCTGTACTGCAGTCCGCTCTCCGGCTCCCACCCTTGGAAACGGGAGTGCAACGCCTGACCCGCCCGCGTCAGCAAGCAGCAGCGAACTGCTCCTGCCAGCCGGTGCAGCCCTCATCATGTCTGGACCCTCTCCCAGTGAATTCACTTCCATGTCAGCGCCCCCTTCCGCCATACATAAAGGAGTGCAATAAAAAGGGTGGCAACAAAGAGCCCCATTTCAGCGGTGCCAAACACATGAAGCTGCCGCACGATAGTTGCCCATGGAAAAAGAAAGACTGATTCCACATCAAAGATAATAAACAGCATCGCTGTTACATAAAAACTTACAGAAAACCGGTGATGCGCAGTGCCGGCGGGGACTATCCCACATTCATATGGGAGCTGCTTCTCGGCACTCGGATGTCTGGGGCCCAGCAGCGAACTAAGGACCG
>JAJZMA010000058.1 GCA_021850405.1 bacterium | reverse complement strand
GAGGATGCCCCACGTGGCGTTGAAACTCGTAGAGTGACGGTCGCAACCGGAAAGTGCAGGTAAAGACCTGGCAGACAGACCTATGCGGCACTTTGGGACCGTAGCGTATGGGGATTATCTGCGAAGGCTGGCGCCTGTCTGCAGGCAGGCGACGTTAGCTGGTTCGTCCTGCAGGGCAGGTGCGCTACGCCAGCCTTCCAGCACCACTGCCGATCTGGCCCAGCAACCGCTTCCCCTGTAGCTGCACCAGAGCACGGTACTGCTGCGCAAGGCGAAGCCGCACCGAAGGCGCCGGCGGGCAGATGCCATACATGGGGGATGTGGTGCAGTCTCCAATGGCAGTCCTCAGGTCAAGAGCGCTTTTCCCCGGAAACGCAGTCAGAAGGCGCCCAAGGTCGTGTTTGCCAAAGTGGCTGTCAGAGCCGCCGACGGCAGCACCAAGTCCCTGCCGGTTATGTGCATAAAACTGATCCAGCGAACGCCACATACCGGGCAATCCTGGCGAGGTATGGCGCAACTCAATCCCGTCAAACGATGTAGTCGCCAGCGCCCGCTGCAGCCTGGCCCTTGTCATGGACGCAAAATAGGCTCCCATGAAAGGATGGGCTATCACAGCCAGCCCACCGTGGTCCCTGATTGCAGCAACTGTATCCTCAATTGTCATCCCCATGCGAATCGGCTGCTCCAGAAAGAGGCCAAGAATATGGGTACCCGAAGGTTTGGCGGTCGTGATTTCTTCCCCCCTGACAACCTCCACACCAAGCTCAGCTCCAAACTCGATAATCGCATCCGGGATGTCGATCGCGTCGTGATCGGTAATACAGAGCACAGCCAGCCCGGCTGCGGCAGCGGCGCGAACCAGATGCCTCTGTGTAGCCATCCCATCGCTAACAGTCGAATGGACGTGCAAGTCGGCAAGGGCCAGGCCCTGGGCCCGTTCAACCCGGTGCCTGAGCGTGTGTGGAGATGAATACACACCATCGCCACGATTGGGGTCCTTGACCGACAAACCCCTGGTCACAAGACGCTGCCTTCACAAAGAATTTTGGTGCATGAATCAGCAACAGGTCCGTAGGCTTTTGCTGGAAAAAAGGACTGTGGCTGGTGCCCTGGTCTACCGGCGTGCATACAAGCGAGCGCAAAAGCTGCATTATCCGCTGTAGGTAAGAGCGAGGGGCAGTGGGAAAACATGGGCCCTATTGTACCCTCTGACCTGGTTCGCGCTGACATCGCAGCCAGCTTCCCCCAGTGTCGGAGGCGTCCCCTCATACCCAGGGAGCTGGGCAGCAACACCAGCTGGCCAATTTTTCCTGACCTCCGGGGACGTGGCAGGCTCCTTATACTCAACCACGTGAGTCGCCAGGAAAAGATACTGGTCGTGGATGACGAGGAGGATATACGGGACTTTGTCTCCCTTGGCCTGCGCCATGAAGGCTTTACCGTATCCACTGCTCATGATGGCAAGTCCGCGCTGCATGCCGTGGACCAGTTTCATCCAGATATCGTGATCTGCGACCTGGCCATGCCGGGCATGGATGGGTGGGAACTATGCCGTCGACTGGCAGGGGACAAAAGGCGCGGAATCATCATACTCAGTGCCCGGGATGAGGTCACAGACAGGATTGAGGGCCTGGAGCTCGGCGCAGACGATTATCTGGTAAAACCTTTTGACTTTGGAGAACTGCTGGCAAGGATTGAAGCAGTCCTGAGGAGGCGTGTGCCCAGAGCATCTGGCATGGTCCGCGCTGGCAACCTTCTTGTCGACAAGACTGCAAGGACCGCCCAGATTGATGGCACGTTCCTTAAACTAAGTAGCCGGGAGTTTGAGCTACTGCTCCTGCTTGCAGAGCACACCGGCGCAGTAGTACCAAGGCAGCGCCTTCTGGATGAGGTGTGGGGCCACACTTTTTTTGGAGACGAAAATAATCTTGAGGTCTACATCCGCTATCTGCGCCAGAAACTCGCCGGGGACAATACGCTCACAATAAGCACCGTACGCAAAACTGGATATCGCCTGGATATCGCATCGCCCAGGGAGCCTTCCTGATGGCCCCCCATCCCCCCACCTCCGTGCACTGGTGGCATTCCCTGCGGGTCAGGCTGGCTGTACTCTTTGTAATTCTCCTCGGACTCGTGCTATCCAGCCTGGGGATTATCCAGTATCTGTCCCTGCGGAGCAACCTGATCACCGTTTCGACCCACTACCTGACTGGCGTCGTAAACTCCGAGGTACACACGCCGATCCTGGTCCTGGGACCTTCGGGCACAACGATCCATGTTTCGCCAGCAGCGCTTCTGTGTGAAAGCAAAACGGGACGAACCCACACTGTAATCAACCGGTTCGCCCAGGCCATCGCCAGCGCTGGAGGACCTTCGGTGCTGGTCGGTATTTTTAGCCAGAAGGGCCAGCAAGTTGGCTCCGCGCCTGCTGGGAAAAGCCCACCGGTGGACCCAGCACTTGTAACCAGGGCGGCACAGGGAGGAATCCCAGTAAACACAGTGGTTGCCTCAGCAGGCCAGCTAGTAGTAGCTGACCCGCTGGCTAGTCCCAGAACAGGGAGGCTCTGCGCAGTAGTGGAGATGAGCAGATCCATGACACAGATCAACGAGCTCTTGCTGCGTCAGGTGAGGGATCTGGTTGCCGAAGGTGTGGTGGCGCTGGTGGTAGGTGCACTGCTGACCCTCGGCTTGACGGAGATAGCATTGCGCCCCTTGCAACGACTGGAAAATACCGCAAGACTGGTGGCTGGCGGCAATCTTAAAGCTCGTTCTCCCGTACCGTTGAGGCATGATGAAGTAGCATCACTGGCGGCAACATTCAACCAGATGGCAGACCAGGTGGAAGGCATGTTCGGTGCCCAGGAAGAGCGGACAGCCGCGATACGGCAGTTTACCGCTGATCTCTCCCACGAGCTTCGCACTCCACTAACATCCATCCGGGGATATCTGGACGTGCTTCAAAGAGGAGCGGTCAGCGATACAGCAACCATGACCAGGGCTGTAGATCACATGCATCGTCACGTTGAAAGGATGTCGACCATTCTCGCAAACCTGTTGCAGCTTGCCCGCATCGATGCCAAAAGCAAGGATCAGGATGTTGCAGATCTGAACCAGGCAGTCACCACCGCCATGTCCCTGGTACCAGCTTCACTAGCAAGGCTTGCCGTGCTGGAGCTGACCCCAGCGCCACTTCTGGTCCGGGCCAGTATGAGCGAACTGGAGTCGGTCGTGCAAAACCTGTTCGACAATGCATGCAAATATGCCCCAGGAAGCAGGCAGCACTGGAAGACCACGGCAGACAGGGATACTGCCATCCTGGAGGTTGCAGATGATGGTCCTGGTATCAATAGCGCTGAGCAAGCGCACATATTTGAGCGATTCTACCGGGGCACCCAGCCACAGACAGCGCCGGAAGGCACTGGACTGGGACTTGCCATTGTAGCTGCTGTGGCGAGAGCCTCAGGAGGTGACGCCCAGGTTTTCTCTCCAGGGCCAGGAGGAAAGGGCGCAGTGTTCCAGATCAGCTTCGGCCTGGCACCAGCCAAGGCTGCAGATATTCCCGCGCACGACCAGGCAAGCCAATAAATAACATACAGCTGCTCTTTACAACTGCACTCTCTACGGCGCCTTCTCCACACGATCATCCTGCATCCATCGCACCACCAGATAGCCTATCAACAGAAGCACCAGCAGCTCTGGAGCCAGCGGAAATGGCCAGCGGAGTACTACCCCAAAATCAATAGGCTTGCCGGAACGGTGCGCTGCCGGGGCGACCTGCCCTGGCGTTGCTGGCACTGAAGGTGTTGGCCCGGGCACTACGACGGCTGGCGCGCTCGCAGACGGGATTACACTCACTGGCGCTGGTGCGGTGCGATCAACATAGGGATAGACAATCGCCTGCCCGGAAGGGAGGTTGACGCCTATCACCAGTAGCGGTGGGCCGCCATTGGCTACAGAGATCACCTCCACTTCCTGGTGAGACTGCAGAATGCCTGCCTCCAGTGGAGTGAAGGTCGCACCTCCATCGGTGGAGCGGAAAAGACCGGGACCGGTCGGTGTACTCCCTTGCCAGTCATCTCCTGCATAAACAACATTCGGATTTTCAGGATCGAAAGTCAGGGTCGAAAAATTGACTGTCACTCCAGATGGCAATCCGTTGACCTTGGACGCTGTCCACGACGTTCCATTGTCTGTCGACACAAACGTACCAAGACTGGTGGCTACCAGGACCGGCGCAGGGACTCCTGCCTGTCCAACTGGACCCACCGCGAGCGATGAAACCGTAGCCTGTGCGGGAAGCCCATTCTGGAGCGGTGACCACGCTGTGCTGGTCCCCACAGACTTGAACAGGAAACCATTATTTTCAGGGCCCGCGTCAACACCCGCCATAATCGTGAGTGGCTGGGAGCCGACTATTGCGATGGCACTTATACTGTATGAGGCAAGACCAGAAAAACTCCACGGACCGCCAGTAGCAGACAGGAACACCCCATTATTGGTTCCCAGGGCCGCCACCTTCCCAACTACTGAGATGTCCCTGACATCCAGGTTTGAAAGTCCCCCGTTATCACTCTGCCAGCTGCTTCCAGCATTGGGGCTAAGGTAGACGCCTCTCCCAGCTGTCCCGGCCAGGACGGTACCGCCCGTCGACAGAAATGCCACTGCCCAGACACGTACACCACTCAGTCCCTCATGAGTCCAGGCCACTCCACCATTCACGCTTCTGTATATGCCGTTGTCTGTCCCTGCAATCAGGATCGAGGCACTTGCAGGATCTGCTGCTATGCTCCAGACACGACCATACTTCAGCCCAGAAAAAGTATAGCCAGGCAGGGTTGACGCGAGGGTAGCAGCAGGTACCACAAACAAAGACAGTGCAAACAGACACACCACCAGCACCATGTTCCGCCAAAGCGAGCTTCTGCTGCCCGCGCTACTGCGCAAAGAAGACTGCATAGGCAAACAGAATACCAGCCCTGACGCATCCTGGGAGCAGTTCTCCACATATCGCATATTACAAAAGGCAACACCTTCAGCCAAATGCATCGAGCTTCAAATTCCGGAAAGGAGACTGCGGGTTACCACGCCGATGATGACAAGCTGCCACCAGCTGGGCCGGATGATGGCCGCTCCCGATAACAGCGCTGCTGTCTCCCCCGACTAGAATTGTTCCATGCTGGTTCCCGGAAGTAGCTCCGCCAGGCGTGGCTGCAGCAACAGACAGAGCATGTACAGCATGTTCACCCTGGGTATCTGGATCTGTGCATTTGCCACCGTGCTTCTCCTCCCCAGGATAGTCATGGACCCAAACGGAGTAGACCCTTTTCTTCTTCGACTGAGCGCGCTTGGGCTGTTATGGATAGCTGTTTGCAGTCTCCCGGCAGCGCGACCCCAGCTGCCGCTCGCATTGTCTGTAACTGCAATTATCCTCCCGTACAGCTGCTACCTGGCTGGCCCCTCCCTGGCAGCCCGGATCGGCTGGAGCAGCCCGGCCCTGTCGCTTGGACTGGGGGGGATACTTGAGCTCTGTACCACCCTGGCACTGCTCGCTGCGCTTCTTGCCACCAACGCAACCCCAGGCATCTGGCGCCGTATCTCACTGCGGCGTATCCTCCCATATGGAACCGGGCTTGCTGGATGCGTGGTCCTGACCCTTATCCTCCTTCTCGTGCCAGCTGTGCCACTGGGACGCCTTGGAATCGCAACCCTCTCTCTCCACCAGAATGGATGGGGCTACTTGCTGGGTGATGGGTTCCAGGGCATTGCCCAGGAGATTGCATTTCGGGCCATGCTGCTGTCGGTCCTCGAACGGAGCATGTCCCGCTCCCATGCCAATCTTCTCCAGGCAGGCATCTTCTCGCTCGCCCACCTGGCAGTGCAATATGAGGGGCCGTCGCTTCCCCTGCTCCCGCTGACACTCCTGCTCGGCCTTCTGCTTGGGTGGATCACGCAAAAACTGGAAAGCGTCTGGGCCGCGGCCATCATCCACGGGTTCCTGGACGTAGCAATAGATATCGGAATTCTCCCGGGGCTGTACGGTGGGTAACAGCATCATGGACTCCCATAACTCCCAATGGACATCCCGCCGACTATTCTGGCCCGTACTGGCCCTGCCTTTCCTGATCCTGACTGCCTCACCCGCCCTCGCTGGATCTCCTGCAGTATCCGCTGCCCACTGGTGGACTGCCGTCGCCCTCAATGGTCGCTCTGTAGAGGAGCTCGTATACTCCAGCGGACTCATGTATGCAGAGAGTGACGGCACCTGGTGGGCTCTCTCTGCGAGTGGAGCAAAGAAAAGTACTGCACCAGACTGCACCAGGCAGATGCCGTGCCAGACCGACGTAAGGGCCCCAGGTACAGCTTTCTACGTTGCTCAGCCTGGAAGCGCATCGCCAGCACGTGCGTCTGGTGCAACCGTTTCCTGTCTGCGGAATCATGCATGGGTCAACTGCCTTCTGCTGTTACCAGCAGGTGGGTTAAGCGCTCCTCCAGCCATTACCGGACTATCCGCATTCCGCAAAGGATCTCAAGCCCTGTATCTGGCCACCTACGGCTATGGCGTACTTACCTCACCAGACGATGGTACAACCTGGCTCTCCACCAGTAATGGCCTTCCCCTGGACGTGAATACCGTTCTCGCCGATCCGCGAAACCAGACCGTCTACGCCGCCACCAGCCGCGGAGTATTTGCCCACCACCTGGCACCGCTGCCAGCACCGCCCAATTATCCTGCCACCGCTCTTGCGCGCAACGCACTGCTGCTCACTGGGCTGACTGTCATAACCGGAATCCTGGCGGCTGCTGTGACTGTCATACTGGGAAAGAGGCAGCAAAAGCATGGTCCTGCCGGGCACTACAGTTAAGAAGCCGCCCACCAGGCGGTCCGGTGCTTTAGCGGCGCTTGAAACGGTTCGCACCGGTATTGCGGTCGTGTCGCCAGGAGGAAAGTGACGGAGTGCCCCTATTGCGTAAGACAAAAGACCGTACCGGGTCGCTTTATCTGCGCCAGCACGCAGACAATCCCGTGGACTGGTATCTGTGGGCAGATGATGCTTTTGCGCTCGCCGCGACGCAGCAAAAACCTATCTTCCTGAGCATTGGCTACAGTTCCTGCCACTGGTGCCACGTAATGGAGCGTGAGTCGTTCTCCAATCAGGAGACTGCTGCCATCCTCAACGAGCACTTCGTCTCTATCAAGGTGGACCGGGAAGAGCGGCCGGATCTGGACGCCCTTTATATGCAGGCGGCAATCCTCCTTTCGGGTGTCGCAGGATGGCCGCTGTCTTTATTCCTGGATGACCAGCTGCTACCTTTTTTTGCGGGGGGCTACTTTCCTCCGGTGGAAAGACCAGGCCTGCCCGCGTTTCCAGCCCTGCTCCAAGCAGTCACACGGGCGTACAGGCAGGACCGGCAAGCGGCGCATGCGACCGGCCAGAGATTGCTGCAGCAGCTTGTTCCGCCAAAACTTCCTGTCTCCACACTCTCGGGCAAGCTGCTGCTGGATGCCGCCGACAAACTTGTTGGGCTTGAGGACAAAAGCCACGGGGGCTTTGATGGAGCTCCCAAATTCCCACACGCCGTAGCGCTGGACCTGCTGCTGACTATGGGACAGTTGACCAGGCAGGAAACGTATACAAATCTGGCAGAAAGGGCCCTTACCGCCATGGCAAAGGGAGCCATCTTTGATCCGGTAGACGGCGGCTTTCACCGATACGCCACCGATGCCGCATGGAGAATCCCGCACTTCGAAAAGATGCTGTATGACAATGCGCTGCTCGCACGAACCTACCTGCATGCATATATGGCCACCAGCGCTCCACTGTATCGTGTGACGTGTGAAAGGACACTGGATTACGTTCTGGAGCGCCTCGCCGTAAAAGGTGGGTTTGGTGCCAGCGAGGACGCTGACTCGACGCTGGGGGAAGGTGGATTCTATCGCTGGAGCAGGGAAGAGCTTAACTCCTGTCTTGGCACGGATCCGGAGCTCGAGAGGGCTGGCCTTTTTGTGTGGGACAAGGAGAGCGGACTCATAACCCAGCGACTGGCGCTTCACGAACTGGCAAAAACTACAGGTACCGGGCCTGCCGAAACAGCGCAGCGGCTCATAGCGATGCAGCGAAGGCTGAAAGACGCCCGCAACCTACGGCCCCGGCCACTGATGGACCCAAAGCGCGTGACCAGCTGGAACATGCTCATGGCCCAGGTCCTGATAGAAGCTGGCAGTTTCCTGGAAGAAGAGCGTTACATAAAAGCCGCCCAGACAAGCCTGACTGACATAGTGGAGATATGGCAGACCAGCAGAACGGTCCCACACTGCATCTACCCAGACCAGTCCACTACTCCGGGCCTGCTTGAGGACTGGACTGCTGCCGCACTTGCCCTGCTGGCGGTGGCACAGCATGCTGGAGACAAGTCATATCTCCTCCATTGCACCGAGATTGCGCAGACTATGGCGAAGCAATTCGGACCAGTGAACAATCCGGACGGGCGCTGGCTTGACGCAATACCCAGGGCTGATCTGATTACTGCTCCATTCATGGTGGATGACCTGCCCACCCCATCGGGGAGAAGTCAGGCCGCACTGCTC
The DNA here is from genome assembly GCA_021850405.1 of bacterium. GTDB lineage: Bacteria > Chloroflexota > Dormibacteria > Aeolococcales > Aeolococcaceae > JAJZMA01. Next base: position 2,285 of record JAJZMA010000058.1, on the reverse strand, counting down.
TTTGCAAAACTTGCAACCATTACTGGCGACGCACACTGGCAGGCACTGGGAGAAGCGCTTGCCGGACAGCTTTGCAGTGCGATTGGCAAGTCGCCGCTCTCCTTGCCTGCAATGGCACAGACCGTCCTGGCTCTCCTTGGCGAGCGCAGGGTAGTCATTACTCCGACCCCCACACCCACAAACAGGTCACAGCGCCTGCTGGCCGAAAGCTGGCTTGATCCCGGCCTCCTCTGTATCCCACAGACGCTGGCCACCTCCCTGGAGTCGCTACCAGCCACACAGGATGCCATGTACTCGGCAACTGGGCAAAATACGGTCCAGCTGTGCATCGGCAACCAATGTCTGCTGCCTGCAGACAATGTCCGCCTCCTTGCCACGCAACTGGAAGCCGCAAACCCGTTGGCAGTATAACCTCATGGTTCCTGGGCCACTAATCACCCATTATTTGGCGAAGAGTTGCGGTTGATTGGGTTCCCACTGTCCGTGCGTCTGTCCGCGCACCTCTGCTACGGTTTCAGCACGAGACGGATCAAGGAGGCAAGGGCGTGACCAGGAACACTCAGGCTGACATAATGCTCCGGATGGTGCTCCGCAAGCTGAAGGCTGATCCCGCGGCTATCGCCTGGGATGAACTCGGATCTCGTCACCACAACGGAACATTCTCGCGATTCTCGCGCAACGGAACAATTTCTATCGCTGGAGTCACGTTCAAGGTCAGCGCAGTGGAGGTACATGACGTCTCACTGGTAAACGGACCGGAAACAAGGATCTCCTCAAGTATCTCCTTAGGGGAGCTTCCCAAGCCTGGTATCTACCGTAAGCGCGATATTCCACTCCGGTCCTCTAATCCCCTATTAAACTGGCAGATCCACCGGGCTGTCCGTGCGTCATACCTGGATTTCGGGAAACAGCTGAAAAGGCGTGAGCAAGATGCAACGCAGAAAGCAATAGGGGATGCACTCGGCAAGATGACGGGAATGGAAAAGGGCCAGGCACTCGCCTGAGGCCGCATCCAGGCTGGGCACGCAGATAAGGCACCTTTAGGTCTGCAAGGCGCTCCTGGCTCCACTCCCATGGACCAGCTATCTTGTGTCGCATTGTTATCTATGCTTTGCAGTTTGGCATGGATCACCGATGCTCCAAAGGTGAAGATCCACGCGGCAGTACGCTGTCAGAGTCAAGGTGCAGGATGGTCAGGAAACGTATCTGCGAACTCGCGTTGACAGCTGAATGCCACACTCCTTCAGCAGGGAGAAAACAGCGTATCGGTCACCTTTCGTTCCCAGCTTGGATGGGAACTCCATCTGGTCGCGGATGGCAACCGTAGTACAGGGGACGACCCTGGTAAAGTTCTTCGCACCAGGTTCAGCAGTCAGAACGAAACAACGGCCTTGCCCAGGGGGAGTGCAAAATCCCCGGCTGATCCGGCCCCATCCTGAACGCTACATCCGTGGCGCCAGCACTGATGCGACAAGTGTTCTCGTGTCTTCTTCCTGCATCCACTTGTCCGCCTGTTCCAGCAGTGGGGCTACAAACTCGTCACCAGGCATCGTGGGAACATGCTGGCGCAAAGAGTTGAGGATAGCTCCAGTTCCCGGAGCAGGCGAAAGCGGTTTTCGCAACTCGAGTGCCTGTGCTCCGAGCACAAGCTCTATCGCCAGAGTGTGACGCAGGAAGGATATCGCAGAGCGGGTCCGCAGGGCTCCTCCCCATCCCATCGAAACGTGATCCTCCTGGCCTGCACTGGTTACTGCACTATGGACAGAAAACGGTGTCGCCAGGTGACGCAATCTGGCAACACAGTCAGCCGCTGTATATTGCGCAATCATGAAGCCGCTGTTTATGCCAGGCTCCTTCACAAGGAAAGCCGGAAGGCCATGCGATGTGGCTGGATCGAGCAAGCGAGCAATTCGTCTTTCACTCAAGGCTGCCACATCGGCCATCACCATTGCCAGAATATCAGCAACATAGGAAAGTGCCTGCCCGTGGAAATTTCCGGCCGATACCAGCGCTTCATCATCAGGAAAAACCACCGGGTTATCCACCACGCTGTCCCGTTCCCTTGCCACCACAACTTCAGCAAACTCCAGCTGGTCCCTGGCTGCTCCATGCACCTGAGGCGTACATCTAAAACTGTAGGCATCCTGTACCAGGTGGTGCGAGGGCTGATGAAATGCGACAACAGGACTTTGATCAAGCAGCTGGCGGAGGTGTCTACCACAGAGCTGCTGCCCCGGGGACGGACGCAGGGACAATACCCCCTCACCAAATGCAGCGACCGACCC
>JAJZMA010000248.1 GCA_021850405.1 bacterium | reverse complement strand
GTGAAATCGGCCAGCACGCGGTTCAAAGTCATGGATGGAAAATGCGCATGGGTACACTGTCCCATCCCAGCCCAGAACATCAAGCGGGTGGTGGTCCAGCTGATACGCCGAAAAGCGCATCTCACGTTTCATGAGGAGGGTGGCAGGCCCATTCTGGGGTGGCTGCAGCTCCGGGGTCCGGATATCCAGCCCGGAGTCAGGGGCAGCCTCAAGCAGCTGCCCGGTCCGCTGGGCCCGATACCGTTGGGGAGAATCAACCATCCCGGAGAGTGCCTCAACAACAAGCAGACGGGACTCCTGTGGGTTATCCAGTTCAAGGCTGTAGACAGTCCCTTTTGGGATTACCAGATAGTCACCTTCCCTGAGGGACAGGCGCCCAAACTGGGAATTGAAAGTGCCAGTTCCGTGGTGGAAGTAGTACACCTCGTCTGCGGATGCATTTACATAAAATCCATCGTGGTTTGAGGTTGGCGCGGCCAGGCCGATCCTCACATCCTGGTTTACCAGCAGCCACTGGCGCCCCCGGAGTAGATCACCGTGGGGGGCCAGACGGAAGGTCTCGAGGTGGGCATGTACATGGGCTCCCTCTTTCTCCATTTCAGGAGAGTCATCTCCTGCAGCGCTGATGTCAGTAGCCCCTTCCGGGATATTGATGTGGTAGAGCAGCGCAGATGGTCCGCTGAATCCTTCCCTGCCAAAAAGCTCTTCGTAGACAAGTTTCCCGTTTCTTGTCACCTGCATATGGCGTTTGCGTGGCACATCGCCCTGGGAGATGAACCTGCGCATGGCTTACAGGTTTCCCCTGGCAGCCTGATCCTTTTCTATCGCCTCGAAGAGCGCCTTGAAGTTGCCCTTCCCAAAACCTTTGGCTCCTCCCTTGCGCTGGATAATCTCGAAAAAGAGGGTTGGACGGTCACCTATAGGCTTGGTAAAGATCTGTAGCAGATATCCGCCAGTGTCTTCCTTGTCCAGGAGAACATTCAGGTATTTAAGCTTTTCCATGTCCTCATCGACCCCGTCGAGGCGGTGCTCCGCCAGAGCCTTATAGTAGGAGTCCGGGGCTGTCAGGAACTGTACGCCGTTGGCCTTCATCTGTCCGACAGTTTCCAGAATGTCGTCGGTGTGCAGCGCGATGTGCTGGATGCCAGATCCACGGTAGTAGTCAATGTACTCCTGGATCTGGGAAGCCCGTAGCCCAACAGCGGGCTCGTTGATAGGGATCGTAATCATGGTCTTCGGATCCCGTGTCACCTTGGAGCGCAAGGCACTGTACTGGGTTGCAATATCGTGCTCGTCAAACTCCTGGAACACGGTAAAGCCGAATACTTCGCTATAGAAGGCTACCCAGGCATCCATGGCGCCGCACTCGACGTTGCCCACGGTGTGGTCGATATGGTGCACGCCGACCCCCGATGCGGGCATAGTCTCAGGTCGAAAGCCTGGCCAGTGAGCTCCCCTGTAGTCGGAGCGCTCCACAAATGTATGGACCGTGTCGCCAAAGGTAGCTATGCTGGCATAACGCAGCTGACCGTCCCTGTCGGTCGCTGTTGTGGGTTCTGCAACCCCTCTCGCGCCCCGGGCTACAGCTGCCTCATATGCCTTCTCAGCATCATCCACAGCAAGCGCAATGCTGCGCACACCGTCCCCATGTAGTGCCACGTGCCTTGCCACCTCTCCCTCTGGCGAAAGGGGGGCGGTGAGCACCAGCCGTACCCGGCCCTGCTGCAGGACATACGAGACCCGGTCGCGTACCCCGGTCTCGGGGCCGCTGTAGGCAACTACGTCAAACCCGAATGCCTTGCTGTACACGTGGGCTGCCTGTCTGGCGTTACCCACCCACAGCTCGACATGGTCGGTACCTTCCAGGACCGGAAATGGTGGTGCTTCAAGGCTGGTCTGCGTCAGTGCCATTGGTCTCTCCTTAGCTTACTGGTAGGCGATGGCTGCCACTGTCATCCCCTGCTGCAGGCGACAGGTCTGCAGATAAGCCATGCGCCGTTCCGGGATGACTCCTGCCCCCATTATCGTCTTTTGTGCCTGCGCCGTCGACGGTATGTATGGGTTTTCCAGAGGCCGATACAGCCCATCAGGACGGCAAAGGTGATAGCGATGTCGTGGGAGGCGTCTGCGGGGGTCAGATTCAGCAATACCATGTTGTTCGCCGTAAGAACTGGGGGTAGACCAATCCAGAGACTGAAGCCGACGACAAATGCAAGGATGAGGGAGCTGAAGTAGCCGTGGAACAGGGCAGAGCCCAGGAAGCTGCCACTGGGGGAGGACTGCCCGCCGAAGGCGAAATAGAGCAGGACCGCAGTTGCGGCCCCAGCGAGCGCCATCCACATTGCTGGAGCGCTGTACTGAATATTGAACATGCCTTGCCCATTGTATGCACGCAAGTCAGTTCCGGGCGGAGATTAGGTCGAGTTGGAACGGACTGGCAGACTGCCGCATTCCAATAGTGGAGAATAGGGCTGGTGCATACTTGGTGCTCATGGCTAATGCAGGGCGGACATGACTGATTGGACGGGCTTGACAGCAACGAGGTGGCCCGTTTGCCTATGTTTCTGCGACCAGAATCTGGCCCATATGGGAGTGGCACAGGTGGCTGCCAGGGTATCCCGCCTCCCTGGTCCTGGCCCGCAGACGAGGTGGTTGGTGACAGTCCGGGGGGAGCAATGAGGGAAGTGAAGCGGTCATTGTGTATCGTTTCGCCGCGCTACGGGCATGAGATAGTCGGTGGGGCTGAAACGGTAGCGCGGCTGCTGGCAGAGGAGCTGGTGACGCGGGGATGGCAGGTTTCAGTCTGGACCAGCTGCGCGGTCTCTGCAGATACCTGGGAGAACGTCCTTGCACCAGGAGAGAGCGAGGCATACGGCGTCAGGGTCGTTCGCTTCCCGGCTGCATTCCCAAGAAATCCAGTCTGGTTTTCCCGGATGAGCAGGTTGTTCTTCCGGCTCCCGGCTGCACTACGGCCCGAGCAGTTCTGGCTCAAGAGGCAGGGACCATATCTTCCTGGGCTGGTCGAAGCCATCTGCCGGCAGGACACCTCTGGTGCCAGTCCATTCCTGTTCCTGCCCTACCTTTTCTATCCGACCCTGGCGGGATTGCCCGCAGCGGTGGGTTCCCGCGTCCAGTCGTTGCTCATGCCAGCGGCACACGATGAGCGGCCGCTGCGGTTGCGCAGCGTCCGAGACGTTTTTCGCAAAGCTGACGCACTCTGGTACGCAACCCCAGAGGAGCAGCAGCTGGTCGAGCGGGTATATCCAGAGGTAGCGCCGGGCAGGTCTGCAGTGGGTACAGTTGGTATACGGGGGCAAAAGGGGGACCCAGAGCGGTTCTGCGCCGGGTACCAGCTATCTGGGCCATACCTGCTTGCTGGAGGCAGGCTGACACCGGGCAAGGGAGTGGACAGCATGCTTTTTGATGCGCTGCGGCTGGCACGCGGCGCTGGCAGCAACATCTCACTCGTGGTCACAGGTGAGGGCGCTCCATCCGGGATAGATGGAGTTTTACCGGTTGGGGTCCTTTCCCGCCAGGGCTGGTGGGATGCGGTGGCTGGGGCTGCAGCAGTGGTGATCCCCAGTTCGCAGGAGAGCCTTTCACTGGTAGCGCTGGAGGCCTGGATTTCCGGGCGGCCCACAATTGCCAACGCGGCCTCGCCAGTACTGGTGGGCCAGACCAGGAGGAGTGGGGGAGGCGTGCTTTTCTCCTCGATCCCAGAGCTTGTCTCCCGGATCCAGGCAGCGGCAGCAAACCGGGAGGCGATGGAGGCGATGGGGAAGGCGGGCCAGCAGTTCGTAAGAGAGCAGTACGGGTGGGACCGGGTGGTTGAGAATCTGGAGCTGTTGCTGGGGACTGGAGCAGATGACAGCAGACCAGCGCTCCACAGCCGCGAGGTTGCTGCCGATCCGGCTCGTGCCAGGGACGAGGGGGGGGGGAGCGTGCGTCGTACCCCTGGGGAAAGGGGTGCGGCCCAGTGACTGTAGCGGCTCCCCGGCTCCTTGTTGACGGCCGCTCACTGGAGCATGGTTCTGCGACCCGTGGCATTGGAACCTATGTGCGAGGGTTGCTGCGGGGGCTTGGGGCAATCGGGGAGGATGCGGGCGTTGCCCTCCTGCTCTCCCGTGGGAGCAGCATTGCCGAAGAGGGGCTTTCCAGCGCTACTGCATTCCCTGCAGTGCCCAGGGTAAAGCGCAGGCTGCAGCCACTTCTGGACCCCTGGCTAGTTGGGCACGAGATGGCAAGAATCCAGCCGGCTCTGTATCACGCAGTGGAGTATGGACAGCCGTTTGCTGCAGATTGCCCGGTGGTGGTCACCGTCCACGATCTTATCCCGTTTGTTTTTCCCAGCTGGTATCCCTGGTTGCGTCGCGAGCGGCTGCTGGGGCGCCATATTATCCGCCGGGCGACTGCAGTAATTGCTGACTCTGAGAGCACCCGAAAGGATCTTGCCCGCCTGGCAGGAGTGGATCCTTCCCGGGTCAGTGTGGTTCACCTTGCTGCTGGAGAGCAGTACTTCCCCCGGCCGCAAGGTGAGATAGAGCGGGTGCGCAAGCAGCTGGCCCTGCCAGAGCGCTATCTGGTGGCTGCAGGCACGTTTACTGACCCTCGAAAACAGCTCACCAGCATGCTGTCGGTGCTGGAGCAGGTGCGGAAAGAGGCTCCCGAAGAGCTGGTCGTGACCGGAAGCCAGGGTGGGAGGATGGCTGGCAGGCTTCCAGAGCTGCTTTCGCAGCGCGGCCTTTCCAGCGCGGTGCATTTCTGCGGCTATGTTCCTGATGATGATCTGGCAGCCCTCTACAGTGGGGCGCAGGCATTGCTGCACACGTCTGCATATGAAGGCTTTGGCCTGCCCCTGGTGGAGGCGATGGCGTGCGGCTGTCCGGTTGTTGCATTTGACAACTCCTGTGTTGCCGAGGTGGCTGGTGGAGCGGCTGCACTGGTTGAGGATGGAAGTGTCGAGCGCTTTGCAGAGGCGCTCCTGAGCCTGCTATCCAGTGGGGAAAAAGCTGCAGCCATGCGGGCGGCGGGAATTGCGAATGCTGCGCGGTTCAGCTGGGAGGAGACGGCAAGAAAGACAGTTGCCGTCTACCGGAGCGTGTCGGCGTTTTAGGCTGGCAGGCTGGGGCGATCCTGGGTCGGTCTTCTCTCCTGCTTTTGCCATTCCTCCAGTGGGGAGGGCGCATTCAGGTTCCAGTTTATTCCTGGACCACTGGACACCGCCCCGTCGACGAACCGCGGATGGCAGTCCCGCATAACAGTGTAATTGCAACTGCATTGTCCTGGAAAATGCAACCAATCCGGCAGGGAATTAGCAATACGGATAACAGCGAATATCGAAGATCGAAGATCGACAGTGCTCGCGCGCCCTTGGGCCCCGATCCGATGCCAGTTGCGCCTGGGGGCACTCCGCCCCGAAGATCCGTCAAAGGGCGTCCCACGGTTACTGCAGTCCGGGCAGGAAAAGTTGGGCTCATGGAGATGACCCTGGTGTTCGCCACCGCACCTGCCTTTAGGCACCCACGCCATGCGGTTTGTTGATCCTGTCTCGCCCAATGGTCCTGGGCGCTGCGTCTTCTTGGGCTCGGTAAGGACGGGCTGCTAGGAGCCAGTCCGCGGCCTACCGATCCGTGGTGAATTCTCCAACGCAGGGCAGCGTCAGGGGCATCCCCCCTGCCTGGGAGGCCAGGCTTCCTAGACTGTTGCCAGCTGTGCCTCATGCAACTTGATGTCGCTGTCGACCATCATGGTGACCAGCTCCTCAAAGTTGCAGGATCTCTTCCAGCCGAGGTTTTTCTGTGCCTTGGAGCAGTCCCCCACCAGCAGATCCACTTCCGCGGGCCTCAGGAATCTCGGGTCGGTCTTTACGTGCTCTTCCCACTTTAGTCCGGCATGGGAAAAGGCTATTTCACAGAATTCGCGCACAGTATGAGTCTCTCCGGTAGCAACTACATAGTCATCTGGTGCGGGCTGCTGGAGCATGAGGTACATGGCTTCGACGTAGTCCTTGGCGTAGCCCCAGTCGCGGCTGGCGTCCAGATTGCCGAGATAGACCTCACTTTCGAGTCCAAGCTTTATCCTGGCGACTGCAGTGGTTATCTTGCGGGTCACAAATTCCAGCCCGCGCCGCGGAGACTCATGGTTGAACAGGATGCCGCTGCAGGCAAAAATATCGTATGACTCACGATAGTTCATGGTGATGTAGTGGCCATACACCTTGGCCACCCCATATGGGGAGCGGGGATGGAATGGAGTCTGCTCGTTCTGTGGGGTCTCCCTCACCTTTCCAAACATTTCTGAGCTGGATGCCTGGTAGAAGCGGATTTTGGGGTTCACGGTACGGATGGCCTCCAGCATCCGGACTACTCCAAGTCCTGTTATCTCGCCGGTCAGGTGTGCCTGCTTGAAGGAAAGCGCGACAAAGCTCATGGCGCCGAGGTTGTAAACCTCATCCGGCTCGCAGTACTCAAGTGCTGCAATCAGGGAAGACTGGTCCAGCAGGTCACCCTCGACAAATTCTATCCCCTTGACAAATTGCTGTACCCAGGCGATCCGGGGGTTGTTCTGACCACGCACCAGGCCGTAGACCTTGTAGCCCTTGTCCATGAGGAGCTGGGACAGATAGGTGCCGTCCTGGCCAGTTATGCCGGTGATGAGTGCTTTTTTCAAGGTTTTCTCACTAGGCTGGTCTTTGTTCGCAGAATTCATGACACTGACGCGCCTGCAGCAGGGATTGCTGGAACCCCACGCATTCACCTCAGCGGTGGTTCCTATTATGGTCGTTTTTGGGTGTCGCCTGGCTTTCTGGTTGCAGCGCATACCTTCCGCCATGAACTCTGCGTGCATCCTTTGGGCAGGGGAGACCGCCGGGAGAGTGCGGGTGCAGGCGCTGGCGCAGTGCACCGATACGTGGAGGGGTCAGCGCATCTGGTGCACCCTATTGTTTCCCGGCTTCATCCAGGGCTGGTGTTACCTGGTCTGGCGGCTACTCTCCAGCTGCCCGGCTATAAGAGCCACATCGTGCTCTACCATCATGCCAACCAGCTCATCAAAGGTGGTGGCTGGCTCCCAGCCCAGTTCGGTGTAGGCGCGCAGAGGATTGCCCACCAGACGGAAAGGTTCAAGGGGGCGGAAGAGGGCCGGGTCTACCTTGACGTGTTCCCTGTAGTCGAGGCCCACCTTGCTGAAGGCAAGCTCACAAAACTCTTCTACCGAGTGGGTTTTGCCTGAAGCTATCACATAGTCTCCGGGAACAGGAGCGGCAACTGCCAGCTGCATGGCGGAGACATAGTCGCCAGCAAAGCCCCAGTCACGTTCGGCTGCCAGGTTTCCAAGATGAAGTGTTGTCTCCAGACCGGCTGCTATCCTGGCTGCTGCCCGGGTTATCTTTCGTGTGACAAATTCTTCGCTTCGGAGCGGGCTTTCGTGGTTGTACAGGATCACACTACTTGCATGGATACCGTGGGCCTCACGGTAATTTATGGTGATGTGGTGGGCGTAGACCTTCGCTGCACCGTAGGGAGAGCGGGGGTGGAAGGCCGTCTTCTCCGTCTGGGGGACCTCATCCGGAATGCCGAACATCTCCGCACTGGAAGCCTGGAGGAAGTGGATTTCTGGATTTACCATTCGCACCGCCTCCAGCAGGCGCAGCACGCCCACCCCGTTTATCTGTGCCGTTGTCTCTGGATCGCTAAACGACTGCCCCACCATGGTCATTGCAGCCAGATTGTAGAGCTGGTCTGGGTTTGCAGCCTCCAGTGCAGCGTTCAGGGACGCCTGGTCGCCCAGATCCCCTTCAACCAGCCGTACGGCAGGGTGGCCGCTCTCAAATTCTGCGCGCCTGGGATCCCCCGGCCGCACGAGGCCTACGACGTGCTCATTTCTGGACAACAAAAGGTCGGTGAGATAGGTGCCGTCCTGTCCAGTTATTCCTGTGATAAGGGATGTGGTCGTGGTGCTCCTCCCCGAAGGACCCATCTGGAGCCATGCCGGCGTGAAAGGTCCGTCTCTACTCTGCCCAGCCTACTAAAAGTTGGAAGGCACCGGTTGTTCCAGACCGGAGCGTCGGGAGGGGGCCCGGTAGCAGTGGATCCTCAGGTGTTGGATCCTATGGCTACAGCCACACTGTTGTTGCCCGGCACGTAAATGGGGCCAAAGACCGCTGGGGCGCCTCCAAAGGGATGGAAGCCGCCCCAGGAATCCAGTACGTACCCTTCGGATGTACTGCCTGGGATCATGACGACCCCTTTGGCCATGGGAGTGGAAAAGTAGGCAGAGGGAGGCTCGTACGGAGCAGTGCCAAATGGGTGAATACCTCCATATTCGTCCAGGGTGTAGCCACCATTGCAGGTGGAATTGACAGCAATACCTACAACCACGTTGTAGTTCCAGTGGCCAGTTATGGCTGGGAGAGCAGGGATGTTGCCTGGAGTGCCAAACGGGTGCACGCCACCTTCTGCATCTACCGTAAAACCGCTTGTGCCGTCAGGACAGAGCGCAAGACCAACGACAACGCTGTAGTGCCAGTAGCCCGTTACTGTTACTGGTGGAGCCCCACCAAATGGATGCACACCCCCATATCCATCCACAACATAGCCGCTTGTGCCAGATGGTCCCACCGCAACCCCCCTTGCGATATTCCAGCCAGGCCAGTATCCGGTTGGGGCCTCATAGGGGGCGTTGCCGAACGGGTGCAGCCCGCCGTAGCCATCCAGGGTGTAGCCACCCTGCCCATCCGGAGCAACGCCAATTCCAGTGACAATCGGATACGACCAGGTTCCAGTTGGAGTAAGCGGTGGGGAACTGCCAGGATCAATATTGCCGTAGGCATCCACCCCGTACATTCCGGTAAATCCCATCGAAAGCGTTGCCCCTGGAATAATCCAGATGCCCGCCTCACCGCCTGTCGTCTGGCCCGGTGGCGGAGGGCCCGGACTCCAGGCCTTGTTCATCCCCTGTGCCTGCGCGTAGAAGTAGTAAGTATTGTTCCGGAAACCACAGAAGGGGGCACTGAGGTAGCTTACAGAGAGCCATTTTTGCCACACGCCGGTTTGTCCATCCTGGACCCAGATGATGTAGTTCTCGGCTGGAATACTTCCTGGGGCAGGGCCCCAGCTGACCGTACAGCAGGTGGTGCTGCTCTGGGAGCCGGTACCAGCAGCGTTGAGAGGGAAGGGGGTTACTGCACCTACAGGGGTATGTTGCACATTGATGTTCTGGGCAAGGGCATCCCATAGAGCGGTGTAACCAGAATCATATCCGAGCGCCCAGATTCCCACTCCGGCAATGCCACTGCTGTTTACCAGCTGGTACTTGAGTGCAAGCGACTGGGCATTGTCATAGTAGAGCTCACGCCAGGAGCCATAGTTGGCTCCACAGGGGTCGTTGGTTGCCGGTGACCACCAGTAGGCCCAGGGAGTCTGGGCAGTAGAGTCCCAGTTGTTGGCGGAGAGCTTGTCTGCACAGGCAAAGTCTGACTGGATATTGCTGTAGGTGTCAGCCTCCATATTGTATGGGCTGGAGATAGTGGCATTGGGTGGGGGAGGACCGGAGTTGGCGCCTGAATTAACACTCCACTTGTAGCCATAGTAGGGCACTCCCAGGATGATCTTACCCGCAATGGTGGAGTCCGGACACGACCCCATGGCAGCGCTGGCAATCCCAAGATAACAATTGACCACGTTGGTGTCTGAGTAGGGGTAGTTGGGATTGCTGGAGTTCCCGCTGTTGAGAGGAGCCGTCGCGGCAGCCTGTACATACCCTGCGTTATTGCTGAAGTTCATGTCATACGCCATCACAAAGAATGCATTTACGTAAGGGGAGAGGGCCGATATATTGAACATGCTCTGATTGGTCGCAGCAGCACCCCCATAGGTTGCGACCACCACCTCCCCACCATCTATCTGGGAGTAGACAGCAGCTGATAGCTGCTGGATGAAGCTGGTAAAGTCTGAGGAGATGACACAGTTGTCAGCTATTGCTGTTGCTGCGCTCACAGTTCCAGCGCAACCCTGGCCCTCAAAATCCACTGTCACTCCATCCATGTTTTTCGCACGTGCCAGGGAGATGGCCGTCTGGATGGCATTCTGTGTGTAGGTGGGGTTGCTGGCGATCGTCTCTATGCTGGATGACGACATGTCAGTTATGGTGAGTAGGACATGGTCCCCTGCGGCGTGGGCAGCGCTTACCATGGATGTAAGGTTGGAACTCTGGTAGCCTGACCAGTTGGAGTCAGTTGTCACGGCAGTGCCGTTGGCATTCAGGTTGACACTGAAGTAGGCGACAGTGGAAAGGAGGGGATATTGCCATTCCTGCCAGTCCCATAGTTCCCAGTAGGGAGCAAAGCCAAAGACCTCCTTTGGCGTGCCAGCGGTGGTGTCGGTTGCCACCGTCATCGGCTTTACAACTGAGGGATGCAGCGCTCCGTAGGTGGGCCCAAACTGCTGTTGCTGTGCTGCGTTGGGGCCTACCTGTGGATCTGCAAAAGGACCACTGGCGACAGCTGGCGTAGCTGCGATGGCGCCGCTGGCACCGAGTGGAAGAGCAGCAACGGCTGCGACCAGCGCACATGCAGCCATAAGGGAGGGGAGGAGGTGTGCATTTTGTCTCATCTTGGGCAGTTCCTGGGGGCTATTGATGTGGCGATTGAAGTGGTCAACCGGAGTCGGCCATCTCTGGGACACACCGTAGACAGCAGGGTAGACTGGCCCCAGACACCTGTGCAGTGTATCGTCCCGGTACTGGCGGGATTTCTGTCGAAAGGAGTCTGTTACAAAAAAGTGCGAATGGTTTGCCGATATTGTCAAAAATGCAGCAAACAGCCGGAGCTGAAGGTATCAGTCACACTGCCCAGTATCCTGGCTTGCGCAACCCGGATTGACTTTACCTCACTGAGCCCTGGAGGACGGCATCTG
>JAJZMA010000150.1:5243-10917 GCA_021850405.1 bacterium | reverse complement strand
GCTACACTCTCTCCTTCGGGCACCCCGTCGCTCCAGAGCTCCCAGTCGGGTGACTTTTCGTCTATCTCCTGCGCGGTCATTCCCTCATATGCGCCATAATTCCACTCTCTAAGATCCGGATCTGCGGAAGGGTTGGGAAAGCCTGCAAGCTGTGCTGTCTGCGTAGCGCGAAGCAATGGACTGGAATAGACTGCAGCAAACTGCCAGACAGAAAGGGCGCCTTTCAGCTTTTCCGCAGCAGCAACGCCCTCTGGACTGAGATGGATGTCTGTCCAGCCAGTATGCCGCAGCTCCCGGCTCCACTCTGTTTCTCCATGCCGCACGAGCACAAGCTGCTCGGTGAGATCTATCAAGACTGGCTCCCCCCACTGTGCCGGGTGGCCGCTTCCCCACAGAGCGACAGCTCATCCACGATCTGCCGCCAGGGAACAGACGGCAAGGGTATAACCGGTGCGATCCGGTCCACCACCCCCCCATACCGCGAGAAAAGCAACTCTCCCAGCCTGGAAAATGTACCCGAAACAATGACGAGATCCAGAAGGGAATCAGGGATAAGCGTTCCCATCCCTGCCCAGTCCCCCTCAATGGAAAGGCGGTGCAGAGGCTCAAAGAGCTCGCCATAGCCAGCCTGCTCCAGGACGAAGCGGTACGCTGGGGTGGATGCGTAGAAGGCCACATGTGCCCTGACCGCTTCTCTCGCCTGCTTCACGTCCTCATCACAGTCACCAGTTGCAACCAGAACGGATGCAACCGTTTCAACGGTGCCATTCCTGCCAGCGGCAAGGGCTGCGTTATGAAGAAGTGGGAGTGCATGCTCTCGCAGGAATCCAACAGTGTGGAACGGGTGAATATGGAGGCCATCGGCCTCGCTACCTGCGACATCCAGCATCAGTTCGCCCACCGCTGCAATATGAATTGCAGGCATAGCCCCATCCAGTCGCTCCGGTGAGAAGAATGGTGTCATCAGGGTATGGTGGTAAAACTCACCCTCGTAATGCAGCGGCTCTCCCGTCTCCCAGCAATGCCAGATGGCGCGGATAGCGCGCAGCATGTCACGCATCCTGGCTGCTGGATGGTCGCCCGCAACCCCGTACCGCCGCTCATTATGCGCACGCACCTGCGGCCCCAGCCCAAGTATGACCCTCCCTGGAGCGAGCAGCGCCAGATCCCACGCCGCCTGGGCATGCACGAGCGGGCTGCGGGGGAACGCCACAGCTATTGATGAGCCCAGCCGTACGCGACCTGTACTTGCAGCAGCAATTGCAAGTGGCAGATATGGATCGTGCCCAGTCTCTGCTGACCAGACACCATCTGCGCCAGCTTCCTCGGCTGCAATCGCTGCTACAGCCACTTCTCTGGGATCAGGGGGAAGGGGTATGTCGAGTGCGAGCCTCACTGTGTTGCTCCCGCGCTCATAAGCGGCGCGAGTTTTTCGGCAACCTCACTGTCGGCCCCCACCGGTGTTACTCCAGAGCCATCAATCCAGTAGGTCAGCGTAACTGTGAGGGCAGCTCCATCCAGTCCAACATAAGCTTCCGGTTCTGGGCGCGCGAGCACCCCCTTCACACCCCTTGTCGCCTCAAGGACAGATCCCGCCAAAGCTGCAGGATCCACTCCTGCCGGAACTGTAAAGGCTACAGTTCTGCGGGTTCGCTTGCGGGCAGTGAGGTTCACAATAATGCCGGAAAAAACGGTCAGGTTGGGGATAATGATCAACTCTCCATCCATATTGCGGATGGTCGTAGTGCGCAGCGCTATGGAGCGCACCTTTCCCTGTTCGGTACCCAGGAGGACCATATCCCCAATCCGGAACGGCTTTTCCAGCAGCAGAACAACTCCTGCAATGACGTTGCGCAGCATGTCCTGGAAAGCAAGCCCGACCGCCAGGCTGGCGAGCCCCCCGAAGGTAAGGAGGATATCGATGTTGAGCCCGGCAGCAGTGAGGCCGGCCATCACAGCCACCACCAGGGTAACGGCGAAAAAAAGGTTGCCCACCAGCTGCAGCAGGTGGGGGTCGAGCCCGGCGGCACGCGCTCCTCCAGCAACCAGGTGATGCAGGATCTGACCCAGCAGCACAACAATGACTGCTACCAGCAGGGGACCTATCACGGACTCTATAACCGGCCCCACCAGATGGGTTGGATCGTGCGCATTGAGAAGACGGCAGAACCGGTCCAGGGGAGACGCGCTGGTACCGCACCCAAAGTAAGCAAGGATAGCTGTCACCCGGCCACCGTACCCTAGAGCCCGCCTGCGCCGGCCCTCATTCCGGGGTCGACTCGGGCTCTCCTTCCGTTCCAGCTGCAGCAGCTGCTGCTGCTGGAGCCTCAGTCTCAACACTGGCTACCCGAAGTGCAGCCACCTTTACAACCAGCTCCTCTGGGTCCGTGTGCAAGAGGGTAACCCCTGCGGGGAGCTTCAGCGCTGACACTGGCACTGCATCATCCACCGCGACCAGGCCACTGATATCCACCGGAATATTGGCGGGAAGATCGCGCGGGAGACACTCAACCCTGAGGCTGGAAACGGTCTGGAGCAACTGGCCAATCTTCAGGTCCGACACTGCCGGAGCCTCACCCACAAGCAGCAGCGGGACATCCACTGTGACTTTCTCGTGCACATCGACAGCGAACATATCTACATGCACAAGGTGGTTATATCGTGGATCCCGCTGCAGATCCCTAAGCAGTACCGGGATTGCCCGATGGTCGCCAACGCTTACTTCCACCAGTTTGCTGGAGCCCGCCTGATGCCACACCTGCTCCAGCTCACGGGCACTGGTCAGTACCATCTGGGGGCTCCGCCCATGGCCGTAGATGATGCCAGGGACCTGCCCCTTCCGTCGTAGTCCGGATAGCCGGCCACCACGGATGGTACGGGGCTGTGCAGCAAGCGAGATTTTCTGTGTGGGCATGTCGGTTCCATATATTACGACAGCAGCCCGGCACTCTGTTGCGGGGGAAAATTCTAAGGCTGCGTTAAGGTACAGGATGCAGGCTCGGGTGTACCTTTGACTCCAGTGCCGCCAGCTTCTGGTGGCCGCCCCTGGCAAGTCCCGAAAAAAACCGAAGCGGAGGAATAGCGATGAATCCAGTACTCACCAAGGTAGCCCTTATTGGGGTAGGTGCAGCCACCACCGCGCTGGGTGGCAGCACCCTGGCAGCCAGCGCAGCCAGCCTGCCCAATGCTGGCACCCACGCGTCTGCAGCCCTGCATTCAGCACACGCGGGCCGACACCACCCCAGGTGGGGGATGGCTGCACTGCGCGGCACGGTGCTTGGCAAGGTGGTATCTGACACAACCACTGGTGGAGCCCACGGCGGTGGGCAGCTCATCATCAGTCAGCCTGACGGCGGTACGCTTACCTACTCGTTTACCAGGGTCCCCCACATCTTTCTATACCATGGCCAGGGAGAGAGGGTGACCAGAGTAAGCCAGCAGACGCTAGCCTCCGGGATGGTTGTCATAGTGAAGGGCTTCAGGAACAAGGCAGGTGTGTACACCGCTGGCGTCATCCTGGAGAGTGGCTACACTGCCTCTTGAGCACAACCCTGGGACGCAGCACTACATACGGTTGAGGGAACCACAACTGGAAGGTGGGTTTCCTCAACTTTGCCGCTTGAGAAGAATGAGGGAAGGAGTGTGGCCGCTCCCCATCTGACTGGATCCCGCCCTTACCCCCACCTTACGAAATGCTGGTCTTTTCCCCTGCGAAACGGCGGTGCACGTAGTCAATCACCTCTTCCAGGGACGCACCAGGCGTAAAGATATGATCCACCCCCATGGCACGGAGTGCCTCCATATCTGAATCCGGGATTATGCCTCCACCAAACACAACAATGTCGGATGCGTTCTTCTCGGCCAGAAGCCGGATGATCTCTGGGAAGAGGGTCATATGGGCCCCGCTCAGCAGACTGATACCGATCCCATCCACATCCTCCTGGATGGCGGCCTCCACCACCATCTCTGGGGTCTGGTGGAGCCCGGTGTAGATCACCTCTACTCCAGCATCACGAAGGGCGCGGGAGATGACCTTGACTCCACGATCGTGCCCATCCAGGCCGACCTTTGCGGTGAGTATACGGATCCGCCTCCCGCCACCATGCTCATCAACTGTTGGCATATGGTCCAGTTTACCGTCTCTTGTGGGCTGCAGTACTGGTGCGGCAGGCGTCACGCCGTGGCCTCCCCCGAACCGGAAGGTGCTGGCTCGAGGCCACCAGCCCCTCGCTTGCCCCCTTTTCGCCCGGGATCCACCTTGCGGCTCCTGCCAGCTGCGAGCGCCTGGCTTACCGCAGGCATCAGGGCAGACGCCCAGCGCGCATACCCCATCTCATTGGGATGGAATCCGTCCGCAGATACCAGCCCCCACCAGGGCGGTCCGGTTGTTGCCCATACATCGGCCACAAAAAAGCCCCGCACCGCCGCATACCTCCGGATAAAAGAGTTAACCCTCCGTGACCGCACCGGATGCAGAGCATGCGGGAGCGTGCCTACCACCGCGCCATCCGGCAACTGGGCCAGTAGCACCCTCACCTTCTCAAGGATCTGTGAGGTCCCGAAATGGCGCACATCGTTAGCCCCTATAAGACAGGTCACAAGACCTGGCGCATCCCGCAGTTCCCGCAGCCTGGGGAGTTGCTCTGCCAGCACATCGTCAGTGGTCGCGCCGGAGACTGAGTAGTTAAGTACCCTCCAGGTGGGATCATCATTGCGCCATAGCCAGTCAAGCGTCTGGCCGACATAACCCAGGTGGCGACCAGAAGCGCCCACTGCCTGGCCGGTGGAGTCACCCAGCACTACCCAGAGTGGCCCTTCCTGCTCCAGTGCCCGCGCGTTGTCCTGACTCCACTCCAGTGCGTACTGATACCGCTGCCGGCGGCTCTCCCGGCGCCCGCGTACCAGCCGCCCGGCGAAGGGTACAAATCTCAACCAGTCCATCACCCCGTATTTTCCCACAACCTGCAATCCCCCAACCCACATGTCAAACGCGCACACCCTGCCCGGAGCCTGGACAGCTGGGGCCCACCGCTAACGGCCCGCAGACGCACCGTAGCCCCTCAAGGCTGTAACGAAGCAGCGCCAGGACTGGAACGGGTCAGGCGCTGACGACAGAAACCGGCGAGAATCATGCAAAGCAAGCCAGGACACCCTGGGCCGGGCAGAGGGAGGGATCAGCGGATGCCGCGCTCTTTGGACCTCGAAGCTGAGCTGGAGCACCTGAAAGCAGCGATGGCGGATCTTTCGGTGCACAATTTTCCAGGCGCCAGGCAGTACTACCGCCAGTACTACCAGAAGTACCTTGCGGTAAAGCGCCAAATGGACGCCAAGGGCCTGGCTGAGCCTTACCCGCCAGTACCTGTTCCAGACGGGATGCAGGACGCTCTCAGCATGGACTTGCCGAAAGCACAGCAATCACCCCCCGCAATGGGTCCAGCAACTGAAGAAGAGGCCAGCGCGGCAGGTGTACTCATCATCGCATATGTAGGCGCAGCACTTGTGATACTGGCTGCAGTCCTTTTTGAGTTCTACACCAATTTCCAGTCGCACCAAATTGGCCCCCTGCTCGGGGTGCTGGTCCCCACACTCATCTTCGCCGGAGTTGGCACCGCCACCATACACCATAAGAGCCTTGCTATCGTGTCAGCTCCATACACAACCATTGCCGCGCTGC
>JAJZMA010000150.1:0-5233 GCA_021850405.1 bacterium | reverse complement strand
CCGATAGATGGCCTGGCAGCATATCGCCTCATTGTCGGAACGTCCACCGGCTTGTCTGCCAGCATCGCACTGGCTGTCACCGGGGTTGCCCTTTCAGTGATTTACCTGCTAATGGCACAGAAGCTGTCGTCCCTGCTCTACATGGTGCTGGGAGCAGTCGCCCTAGGCGCAGGCTGGTGGGGTCTCTCGAGCAGCCTTCTCTTCGGCCAGAGCCAGAACTGGATAGTCGTGGGCTGGGCCAGTTCTGGAATCGTATACGGCCTCCTCCTCGTGGGATCTGGCAGGCTAAAGCTCTCCCAGTTTGTAGGTGTGCTCACCTTTTCACGCGGTCTGACCTTTGTTTTTGCGGCCTTTCTGTTGCTCCAGGATGCCATAAACATCGAAGGATGGGCACAGCCCGCCTTCAGCCAGCTGCTACTGCTCGCTGTGTTTGGCCTTATAGCGCACAGCGCCACATGGAGTGATAAGAGTTCCAGGGAGCAGGTCTACCTGTTTCTCCTGGCTGGAGTAGTCGCTGCGACAGCCAGGCTTCCCCTGCTCCCTCCAGCAGGCTGGACATCTTTTTCCCTACTCTGCTCTGCCGGCCTTATGGCTGCTCTTGCGCACAGGAGCGCTGCGGACAGTAGTGAGCGCAAGAGGTACGGGATTTACACACTAGTTCTGGTTGCAGCTGCTGGAATCAACCCGGTTTCTGGCACGCCTGGGAACGCAATATCCGCCACAGCAGCCCTGCTTGGAGCAATCCTTGCTGTACATCTCACGTGGCACCTTCTCCGTCGAAGCACTCCTGCGATAGCAGCAACGGCTGCCATCGGGATCATCGCTGAGCTGCGGCTTGCGGCTGCCATTGCTCCTGGGCCAGTAAGCGCTGCCACAGCTGGGTGGCTGCTGGAGGGAGCAGGGATGGTGTTGCTCCTTGGTGCAGCGGGAGTGAGTCTTCGGAGTGAAACATATGAGGAAGGTACGACCGGAGTAGTCCTGGTCGCCAGTGCTGCGTTCCTGGGTGCGATCGTACTGCTGTCACAAAAGCAGGCGCAAATGATCGGGTTAGCGCTTGTCCTGGACGCACTGGCTGCCAATGCACTCGTCATCTCATCCCACCGTTCTTCCCCAATAGAAAAGAACATCATCCTCACAGCCCTCTTCAGCGCCGTTGCAGCTCTCGCAGCAGGTTTTAGCCCGCTTTCCCTATGGGCTGTCGTAGCGATCGCGGTTGCCTTTTGCGCACTCTATCTGGGAAGCCTGATCGCAACGAACCCGCCCCACATGAGTCTGAAAGGCATTCTCCTGCGCAGCTGGGCACTGCTCTCAGTCGCTACACTCACCCTGGTACAGGCTGCCACAACAGTTGAGTCTGGGTGGCCACGACCAGCTCATCCTGTGGCTGAAGCAGGAGCGCTCTGCGCAATTTTCCTCATGGCGCTTCTCGTCTGCGATGACCAGCTCTTCCCCAACCACCACCTGATGGCGTGTCTCGCTACCGTCCCCGGTGGAATACTGCTCACATGGCTGGCCCTCCTCTCTGGGGCGTCCGGTGCGCTCGTTCTGCTGGTGCCAGCCTCAGCAGCCCTGCTGCTGTGCGCCCTGCTGTTGCGGTGGAATGGCTTTGGCGCCCGTGCAATCGGAGAGATCCAGGCCCTGGAAGCAGCTGGGCTTTATGGAGTCATGCTGGCCACCTATCTGTGGGGCCTTAGACAGGTGCCGCTCTCCCCTGCGCTCTACGGAAAGTCTTACTCCTACTATGGCGGAAACGTCCCTACCCAGCTGGCTGAGAGTGGTGCTGCGATTGCAGTATTGATCATCGAAACCGCAGGCATGATTGCGCTTGGAGCTTTCTTTCGGAGAAAGATATATGCCGTGCTCGGTACCCTGGGAATTGCAATTGCTGCACTGCTTGCACTCAATCTCCTGTCTTCCACCTACCCGCTATGGGAGATAGTTGCTGGCGTAGCATTCCTGCTCCTTGCAGGAGCGGGGATCCTGGCAGCATGGACCAGCGAATCGGGGAAAAAACCACAGGACCTTGCAAAAGCATGGCGATCTTGGGATTAGCTGCAGGAGCAGGGCAAGAGCGCAAAGAGTGGTTGGTGCGCTTTGGCCAGGTGGTTTATGACCCGAGGGATTGCGCCTGTAACAAGCCTACGGCAAGGCTGGAACACGTCCGCAGCAGGACCCGGCCACCTGACAGACTGACGCACAATAATCCAGAAAAACGTGGATTAGGCAGGTGGAGGAAGCAGCCCTGATGCCAGCAGGTGTTGGTTACGACATCATCAGATGGCTGGAACAAGTGCCGGGGACACTCCTGCTGCTTGGTACTGCTGTAGCAAGTCTCATCCTGCTCCGCGCTGCACCAGGCAGTCGCCCTGCAACGACCCACATCGCGCGTGCTGCCCGAATTATCCTGATTGCCGAAGCTGTACTGCTGAGTGCCCTACTGATCTGGGAGGCATTGACAGCCTCGCTTTTCACCTTGGTGTCATTTTATGCCCTGGCGGCAGTTATGCTAGTCATTGTATACCGCCGTGCGCCTCGCCAGACAGCAGACATCTTCCTTGCCAGCTTTTCTACTGTAATGGTTTGCCTTGCCCCTTTGGCCGGCCTTATGCCCTCTCTTGCCGTTGGCTACACTCCCCTCTGGCATCTGATTCTGGTAGTAGGCACATTTTCTGCAGTCTATCTGGGCACCGTACTGGGCACAAAGCCGCCGCACACCAGCCTCAAGGTACACGCGCTACGCACCTGGGCCCTGCTTTCCATCGCTGCGGTTACGCTGGCAGCCTTCATTGCCATCCTGGGTGCAGGCGGACTCACAGGATTCTGGCTTCCCATTGCTGGCCTACTACCTTCGAACATGCCACTGTCTGAAGCGGGAGGGATCTCCACGCTAACGCTGATCGCACTACTGATGTTATCCAACCATCTATTTCCAGACCGGCAGCTCATGGCATGTCTTGCCGTTGTGCCTGCCGGACTGTTGCTCACCTGGATTGCCCTTCTCGTCGGGGGCACAGGACCGTTTGTGCTGCTCATGCCTACCTTTGCTGCCATGCTTCTCTGTGCCCAGCTCCTGCGGAAGAACGGATTCGCCACCGATAGTGTCGAGAAAATCCAGACACTGGAAATGACAGGTATCGCCGGAGTCATGATGGCAATCTATCAGTGGGGCCTCTTCCCGCCTGCAGTCCCCTCCTACTATCCTGGCGACATTGTCTGTTGCCCCAACACCCTCCCGACACCAGTTGAAACTGGACCGGGAATTCTGGTCCTTCTCCTCGCGACAGCAGGGATGATTGCCCTTGGGGCCGTGTTCAAAAGAAAGATCTATGCCCTTCTCGGAACTATTGGTCTTTTTGCCGCCTCACTGCTTGCTATCCATCTGCTGTCATACAGTTACCCGCTCTTAGCTGGTATAGCCTGCCTGCTTCTTGTGGTGGCTCTCGTCGCGGCTGGGTGGCAAAGCAGATCAGGAACCGAGCCGCAAGACCATGCAAAGTCGTGGAAAACATGGGATTAGGTGCGAGAGCTGCCCGAGTGCGCAAGTTGCGCCATCCAACTTGCCGCGCAGGGCCCCACAAATGACGCGAGCTGAGCCTCGGGTGGCAGACAGTGGCACGCAGCGGGGCAGCTCTCGCGCATGGCGATGCAGTGGTTCCGAAGTATCCTGCTCGTGGCACTGCTGCCACAGGCAGGATACCGTATTTCCCTTTCCCGATATATCATCACATGGTTGACACTGAACCGCGCGCGCTGCCTAACGCCTGGAGCCCCTTTTGGCACAATGTCCACCAGGCTAAATAGGACGACATCCCTGTGGCTGTAATGGATCCCTTTCTGGTAATGGCAAAACCGGCGGGCCCGGTGTGCAATCTTGCATGTGGCTATTGCTATTACCTGCCCAAGAGAGCTCTGTTTCCGCCCGGTGAGCAGTTCCGGATGAAGCCAGCGATACTGGCGGCGTACATCTCTTCCTACATCTCCAGCAGCCCTGGACCCATTGTGCATTTTGTGTGGCACGGAGGTGAACCAACGGTGGCAGGACTGGATTTCTATCGGCAGGTGCTAGCGCTCCAGACAAAATATCTGCCTAAAGGATGGCAGTGTGTCAACAACCTCCAGACCAACGGGACACTACTGGATGAGAAGTGGTGCCGCTTTCTTGCTGAAAACAGGTTTACGGTTGGCCTCAGTATTGATGGCCCTGCGCACATCCACAATGCCTGTCGGCCAGACAGGCGCAATCGGCCAACCCATGACCGGGTGATGCGCGGTCTTGGGCTGCTCCGGAGTTCCGGCATAGAGCCAGATGTGCTCTGCACCCTTACCTCCATATCGGCAAAAGAACCACAAACGGTATATCGCTTCTTTATTGACATTGGTGTCAAATGGGTCCAGTTCCTCCCCGTGGTGGAGCGCCGGCCAGACAACGCCGTCTCAGCACTTTCTGTGGCGCCTGACCTGATGGGTTCCTTCCTGACGACTGTCTTTGATGAGTGGGTGCGCTACGACGTAGGGCGCATCGGCGTCCAGAACTTTCTGGAGTGTCTTCTGGTGATGGATGGGCGTCCAGCAAACCTTTGCATCATGAGCGAGACATGTGGAGCCGTTCTGGCCATTGAACACGATGGCAGTGTCTATTCCTGTGATCACTTCGTAAGTCCAGAACACCGGCTTGGAAACGTCGCAGACGACAGCCTCGCGGGCCTGCTAACTTCAGCGGCCCAGACCAGTTTCGGACTGGGAAAGCGGGATACTCTTCCAGAAGAATGCCGCACCTGCTCTGTCCGGAAACTCTGTAATGGTGGCTGTCCGAAAGACCGTTTTGCACCAGCGTCAGATGGGGCGAGAAGCCTTAACTATCTCTGCGCGGGATACAGGGAGTTTTACGTACATGTCCAGCCGCTACTGAGTCAAATGGTTGATCTGGCACATAGCGGCCAGCCGATAACGACAATTATGAAAAGGCTGGAAATCCAGGAGCACACCGACAGGCACCGGTGGAATGCGACTGGTCGCAACGACCCCTGCCCCTGTGGTAGTGGGAGGAAGTATAAACATTGCTGCCTTGGGCAGAGACGTAATTAGGAAGGCGAGAGGAACAGGGACGACAACCTCCCAAATGCACCGCCACCCGACTATAATCTCACAGCTGGCAGCCACCATCAGGCAGCCAGCCTGCTGGCAGTTAATGGAAACAAGCCGTGCAACTGGATCGAATGTCCAGGTGGTGGCT
>JAJZMA010000040.1:9312-11335 GCA_021850405.1 bacterium | reverse complement strand
GAAACCAGTTTATCTCGACCATGCCGCTACCACGCCCGTGCGCCCGGAAGTACATGCACGCGTGAGCGAGGTACTGACAAAAGGCTGGGGAAATCCATCCTCCATGCATACGAGAGGCCGGGACGCAAAGGCGGTCCTGGACGAGGCTCGTGAACAGCTGGCTGCGGTGCTGCATGTGAACTTCAGGGAGATTGCATTTACCTCAGGCGGCACCGAAGCGGACAATCTTGCCGTACGGGGGGTGCTGGAACGGTGGCACGACCGCGGCCGCCATCTGGTAATAAGTGCTATCGAACATGATGCTGTCATAGAGACCTGCAGGGCGCTTGAGTGGGCTGGGAATGCCGAGGTTACCATTGTTGGTTGTGATGACAAAGGAAGAATAGACCCGGCACAGGTAGCGGCGGCCGTGCGCTCAGACACGATTCTGGTCTCGGTCATGCTGGTGAACAATGAGGTTGGTACGATCCAGCCGGTGGCAGAGATCGCGGCAGCGGTCAAAGGTCGTAACCGCAACACCCTTATACATACAGATGCTGTTCAGGCGCTAGGCAAGGTTCCAGTGCATCCCACAGACCTGGGTGCGGACCTTGTCAGCCTGAGCGGCCATAAGGTCTATGGTCCCAAAGGCGCTGGCGCACTGTATATACGGGATGGGGTTTTCCTCTCTGCGCAGATGACCGGTGGCGGCCAGGAGCGTGGCCGACGCAGCGGGACCGAGAACACACCAGCAATTGCAGGGCTAGGTCTTGCCGCCTTCCTGGCAGAAAAGGAGCGGGAAGAGTTTTGTCAAAGGGTGGAACCGCTGGCAGACAGCTTGCGCAACCTGCTGGAACAGCAGATCCCCGGACTAATCTGGACCGGAGCTGGCAGCCAGATACCACCATTTGTCACAGCGATAGTTCCATCTGTAAGTTCCCAGCTGCTGCTTACGGCACTGGATGAACGGGGTGTTTATGCCTCCGGAGGGTCTGCCTGCTCCAGCGGCGCTGCACAGCCCAGCCATGTGCTGACCGCCATGGGCTTCAGCGCCACGCAGGCCAGAAGCGCACTACGCTGTGCCCTGGGCAAGGATACGACCCAGGAAGATATCGCAAGCGCAGCCAGCGCCATTGTCGAGGCATGGGGCCGCCTGACTGGGCAGATAGCCCAAGGGACCCACCACCAGGCCATCCCGGCGTCTCGCGCATAAGCCTCGCCCTGGCCATACCAGGGATGCACCAGGGGCACACCGGCTGTGCTCCGGACAACCCAGCAAAACCCACCGGTAGACCGGGAAGCCGGCTCCCCTGCCTTCAGGAACAGGCCGCCGAAACCGCCCGGGTGCCACATGGATACTGGCCCGCAACGACAAACAGCTCTCCAAAGGGGGAATCCCCGAGCGCTCCAGCATAGACAACACTCGCGCGGCGGGACTGCGGGCTATAGCGCAGCGTAGCCCCACCGGATTGCCGGCGCACCAGTAATCCCTGGCAGGCAGGATAGGTGGCAACAACCACCATCACTTTCCCCTCGCCAGCAGGCGTACCACCCATACCGCTTCCTGCTTCCTGGGAAAAGGCAGAGGCCGGAAGCGCTGTCAGCCGAAGCGCCTCTGGAAGGACACAACTGGGCACTGACACCACCGTGTAGTACTCGCCCCAGATCTGGAAAAGCGGAGCCGTAGTGCCATATTGCTGGCTATACAGCAGCCGCAGCAGCCCTACTTCGTTGCTTTGCGTCCCGGCATAGCTCAAGGCAGACGTTCTGAGGAAAGCATCCCCATACGCCCTCCCTGATGACGCCGGGATGGAGGGGGCACGAAGAAGCTGGGAAGGCAGGTGCAGCTGGGAGGGGAGCAGCGCCGGCGGCACACTACTAAGTCCTGGAATACCGGAAAGTGCATCTCGGCATGACAGTGGTGCTGCTGGCAGGGGGACCCCTTCTGCTACTTGCCGACAGCCACTTCCAGGCGGATACAGCGTGGCTGCTATAGGCTGGGATACAAAGTGTAGTGCTGGCCCCGCCGTCTGCAGCGGCGGGG
>JAJZMA010000040.1:921-9302 GCA_021850405.1 bacterium | reverse complement strand
GGGGTAAAGGCAACATGGGGAGACTGGTTCGCTCCTGAATGGGAACTACCGCAGCCAGCAAGTAGCAGCGGCACAAGGATCGCACCCGCCAGGCGAGCCAGGATGGGGGCGGATGGGCCCTTGCGCAAGGTAATGTGCATGTCTGGCATGCCTGAAACTATATAAGATGGCACCACGCCCAAAAGCCGTGGGCTGCTGCCAGTATACCCAGCTCCCCCACGCGCGGCTGCCGCCGCTGTGTAGTGGTTTTGCACGGTCCTGGATCCAGGATGGGTCCAGTGTTGTACCGCCCCAGCGCACAGTCGTGCCATCTGTGCCCCGGGACCGTTATAGTCAGCTAGCAATGTCCAAGAAAAAGAAAAACAGTAAGGGCCCTGGACCAAACCCGAAGGACAAGGCCCCCCGGAAAGCAGCCCCTGGCCATGCTGCGGGGACCACGCAGGAGGGCCCAGTTGGTCCAGAACCAGTGTCACCCCCCAGCAGCCGTAAGGGCAAAGCACACGAGCCTGCCGCCGCGCCCGTGGGAGGCGGCACCACTGCTGAACCTGCCCCTCCAGCTGCAGGGCCGTATCGCCGCTCCTACCGGAACGTCCGTCTCCTGGGACTGGTACTAGCAGTCCTTGTTGTCATAGCTGCCCTCCTGATAATCGCAGCGCCTGGCACAGTTTCTGGCTGGACCATGGCACGGGTTGGCTCTGGCGTACCAGTTGCCCTCACCTCAGTCTCCTGTCCATCCAGCAGCTTCTGCGCCGCAGTGGATGGGTCCGGAAGTGCTGCTATGTACACCCATGGCCACTGGTCTACTCCTACAGGTATTGATTACTGGGGCGCACTGGATTCAGTGTCGTGCGCAAGCAACACGTTCTGTGTGGCTGTGGACTACTACGGCCATAGTCAGTACTACAATGGCCACACTTGGTCCAGTCCGCAGACGGCTGACCTGTCCGGTGCCCTAAAGGCGGTGTCGTGCCCTTCGGCCGGGTTTTGTGTAGCTGTTGACAATGCAGGCAATGCCGTTTACTACACCAAAGGCAGCTGGAGCACTCCAGTAAAAGTTGACCCTGGCAACACTCTGGATGCGGTTGCCTGCACAAGCAGCAGCTTTTGCGTAGCCACAGACTCCAGTGGGGATGCGATCTCTTTCAACGGCAGCACCTGGAGTACGCCTTCCGACATTGACGCCAATACTCCCATCACGGGGATCTCCTGCACCTCGTCGCAGTTCTGTGTTGCTGTTGATCAGCAGGGCAATGCCATTACATTCAATGGCACCGACTGGACCTCTGCCATCGTGGACGAAGCAGGGCCACTGACAGCCGTATCCTGCGGCGGACCCTCCTTCTGCGTGGCCGTGGCCAATTCTGGCAAGGTCTATCAGTATCGCCGGAAAACATGGAGCAGCGGTAACAATATCGACTACCCAAATGCACTGACCGCCATATCGTGCAGTAGCACCCGGTTCTGTATGGCAACCGACAGTGCAGGAGATGTGCTCAGCTATAGCGCTGGACAATGGGCTACCCCACTGGACATCGATAATTCCAACACCATAAACGCAGTATCCTGTGCATCCCCTACGTTCTGTATGGCGGTAAACAATATCGGAGATGCCATTTCCTATAACGGCGCTCTCTGGTCCCCTCCGGTCCGCATGGATGCCCTTGGTCCAATATCGTCTGTTTCCTGCCCCACCAGTGGGTTCTGCATGGCAGTTGACCAGTACGGCCATGCCATCACCTATACCGCACCCAGATGGACCGCCCCAGTGACGATAGATGGCACCAATGCACTCACATCCGTATCCTGCAGTTCCACCCAGTTCTGTATGGCGGTAGACACCGCTGGCAATGCCACTTACTGGAATGGCAAGGGCTGGAGCCCAGCCAGCGATATCGACGGCCAGAATCCTCTCACCTCAGTATCCTGTGCGAGCAGCTCGTTCTGCATGGCAACAGACAATGCCGGCAATGCCGTTTACTGGAACGGAACAGTATGGTCAACCCCCATATCGATCGACCAGTTCGGACTGCTGGAGTCAGTGGCATGCCCATCGTCACACTTCTGCATGGCGGTAAGCAGCAGTGGAACAGCAGTTACCTACACAGGATCCGCATGGGGAAGGCCACTCAATATCGACGCTCCCAATAGTGTGAACTCGGTATCGTGTTCCGGCAACAGCTTCTGCATGATGGTGGACAGCGCCGGTAATGCCATAACCTATATAAATGGTGGCTGGACTCCTCCGGCCCATATCGACGGCAGGAACGCGCTGCTGTTTGTTTCCTGCACCTCGTCACACTTCTGCATCGCCGTAGACGATGCTGGCAACGCCCCAAGGTACAACGGCACCTAGACGACCAGGCTGGCCACCCCCCTCCCAGGCCTGCGGCCCCAGAGGCAGAAAGGCAAAATGGCAGGCCGGGTGGAAGCCGGTTCCGGTTGGCACTGCAGGGCAACGACAGCGGTCGCCCACGGGAAGGAGTATAATCCGTACTATGCAAGTCGGAAATCATCGCCATACCAGCACGATGCGCTCCTCAGCCAGAGCCCATTATGCGCTCCGCCTTATGACCGAGGTGGCAAGGAACCCAGCCGGGCCTATCTCCCTGGCCGAAGTTTCCAGAAAGCAGGGAATGCCGCTGCCCTTTCTGGAGCAGCTGGCGGCAGCGCTTAGGAAAGCCGGCCTGATTACCGCTGTCAGGGGGGCCCACGGCGGTTACCTGCTGGCACGCCCGGGGCAGAGCATAACCGCCCTTGAGATCATCTCTGCCGTTGAAGGCGAAATCGCTCCGGTGGACTGTGTCTCCATCTCCTACAGCCCTGGCAGCTGCCCAAAGGAAGGCGATTGCGGCTCCCAGCAGCTGTGGAAGCACGTAAAACAGTCAATTGATGCTGTGCTTGCCGATGCCACCCTCGACAAGCTGCTACAGGACCAGACCATAGCCGCCATGGCGACTGGCGCCGCCTGGGGCGAGGATGACAACCCGGCCACTCCGGAAGAAGGATACCAGTGGCAGGCAGAACAGAAAGCAACACACAGTCAGGAGGTAGCGCGTGCCCAGGTCTGAGGGACTTACGGTCAAGAATCTTCGGGTCACAACTGCTGGGAAAGAGATCCTCTCCGGTGTCGACCTCAGCGTTCCAGCAGGTGAGGTACACGCACTTATGGGCCCAAACGGTTCAGGCAAGAGCACCCTCGCACATACCCTTATGGGCCACCCCGCATATACGATAACCTCGGGCAGCATCCATTTTGCGGGACAGGATATAACCCATCTCAGGGCCGACCAGCGCGCCCGTCTCGGGATCTTTTTGTCCTTCCAGTACCCAGTCGCTGTACCTGGTGTCACAGTGGTCAACTTCCTGCGTGCAGCGATGCGCTCCCAGGGGAAGGAGTTGCCTGCCCGCGAATTTATGAAAGCTCTCACAGCCGAGATGGAAAAACTGAAGATAGACCCTGCCTTCCGCAGCCGCTATCTCAATGACGGATTTTCCGGTGGTGAGAAGAAGCGGTGCGAGATCCTCCAGATGGCGATGCTGAAACCCAGACTGGCCATCCTGGATGAAACCGATTCCGGGCTCGACGTAGACGCACTGCGCATAGTGGCAGACGGAGTGTCCCAGCTCAGGAATCCAGACATGGGTGTCCTGGTAATTACCCATTACTACCGTATCCTGGAACAGCTCCAGCCCGACTATGTCCACATCCTGCACGCAGGCAAAATCGTTGC
This sequence comes from bacterium, assembly GCA_021850405.1. Taxonomy (GTDB): domain Bacteria; phylum Chloroflexota; class Dormibacteria; order Aeolococcales; family Aeolococcaceae; genus JAJZMA01. Next base: position 5,571 of record JAJZMA010000040.1, on the reverse strand, counting down.
GTCCGGCGAGGCAGAGCTGGCACGGACGATAGAAAAGTCTGGATATGAACCCATCCTTGGGCCCGAAGCGGCCAGTCCGGAGGCGCTGCCGGTATGAGCATTGAGGCTGCGTCCCTCTCCAAGGACTACGAATATGGATTCCATGACATTGATGTATCGGTCTTCAAGACTGAAAAGGGGCTCACCGAAGAGGTAGTTCGTGCGATATCAGCGCACAAGAACGAACCACTGTGGATGCTGGAGTACCGCCTGAAGGCACTGCAGCATTTCCGGGATCGCCCGATGCCAACCTGGGGTGCCGACCTCTCCGGGATTGACTTTGACAATATCTACTACTACATCAAGCCCGTAGATGAACAGAAGCGAAGCTGGGATGATGTCCCCGACTCAATCAAGCAGACCTTTGACCGGCTGGGTATCCCGCAGGCAGAGCGCAAGTTTCTGGCTGGAGTAAGCGCACAGTACGACTCTGAAGTTGTATACCACAGCATCAGGGAAGACCTGGCAAAACAGGGCGTATTCTTTTCGGATTGTGATAGCGGCCTGCGGGAACACGAGGAGCTTTTCCGGTCCTATTTTGGGACCATAATTCCCTCCAACGACAACAAGTTTGCCGCCCTGAACAGTGCTGTATGGTCAGGCGGATCTTTCGTATACGTGCCCAAGGGGGTCCGGGTAGAGATACCACTCCAGGCATATTTCCGCATCAACAGCGACAACATGGGGCAGTTCGAGCGGACCCTGATAATTGCAGAAGAAGGCTCGTATGTTCACTACATCGAGGGGTGCACGGCTCCCAATTACTCCAGCGATTCGCTGCATTCGGCCGTAGTGGAGATCGTGGCCCACCCAGGCGCGCATGTCCGGTATACCACCATCCAGAACTGGTCCAACAACGTATATAACCTCGTGACCAAGCGGGCAATGGTCTATGCCCACGCGCGGATGGAATGGATAGATGGCAATCTTGGCTCCAAGGTAACCATGAAGTACCCCTCCATATACCTGATGGGGGAAGGAGCCCACGGAGAGGTGCTGTCGGCGGCGTTTGCTGGTACTGGCCAGCACCAGGATGCCGGAGCAAAGGCGATTCATGTAGCTCCGCATACAACAAGCAACATAGTCTCGCGCTCCATCAGCAAGGGAAGCGGCAGGACCTCATACCGTGGCCACATCAAGGTCCACCCCAAGGCCTTTGACGTACATATCAATGTCAGGTGTGACGCCCTGCTGCTCGACACTGAGTCCCGGAGCGATACCTATCCATACATGGATGTAGAGAACCCGGATGTAACCATCGGACACGAAGCATCCGTCAGCAAGGTTGGGGAGGAACAGCTCTTTTACATGACCTCACGGGGCCTGTCAGAAGAGGAAGCCACTGCGCTAATCGTAAATGGATTTTTCGAACCGTTTGTCAAGGAGCTGCCCATGGAGTACGCCGTGGAGCTGAACCGGCTGCTCACAGCATCCATGGAGGGATCTGTTGGCTGAGGTACTTGTCACCCGGGTTTCCCCAAAAGGACCACGCCAGCCGCTGGGCACCGCCAGGGCTGCAGCTCCCTCCTTACAGAGGTTGCTGCAGCGACCGCAGCAGGTAGCCGGGCCAGACTGGCTCAGGCAGCGCCGGGACCGCTTCTGGGAACGATTTGTCGCGGCCCCCGCCCCGTCATCCACAAGGGATGAGGACTGGCGTCGTACCGATGCTTCCCGGCTACCCCTCTATGAGCTTCTGGAAAAACAGCAACTAAGGCTGGCTAGCCCGCAGCAACAGGCACGTTCCGAAGGAGCGTCAGCCGATGCGGCCCAGGCTGCCCGCGGGATGTCTGATCTGGTTCCTTTTGGGGACGATAGCCTGGAGCATTCAGGAACCATCGTTGCTGCCATAACTCGCCAGGGCGTATCGCTCCATGGCAGTCAGCAGGATCTGGAGGCGCTGGAGCAATCCGGTGTCAGCATTGTTGCACTTGGCTCGCTGGCCAATATGGACGATACGGCCGCAACAAGGATCAGGCAGCTGCTCTCTCTTTTGGAAGGTGATGGGCCCCTCTCCGCCGCATGGCAGGCGCTATGGAATGGCGGTGCGCTGATAACAGCACCTGCAGGAACGCACCTTTCCCCATCCTTGTGGATAGTGCATGACCTCTCAGGTGCCCTCTCGGTTCCGGCTACGCTGCTCTGGCTGGGAGAAGACAGCTCGCTTTCGGTCTGTGACCAGTACCGGAAGGTGGAAGAGGGGGCCCAGGACACTCCAGACAGTTCAGAGAGTTCGTGGACAGGAGATGGCGGCTTTGGGTATTACACTCCCGAGCCCCAGACAGCCATCCCCACCTGTACCCTCGCCGCTACGCTCGCCATGGTGGGACGGGGAGCCCAGCTGTCATATGGCACGTTGCAGGAGCAGCCTTTAACCACCTGGCACGTAAGCCACACCCTGATCCAGCTGGAGCAGGAGGCCCGACTATCCGCGCTCGTATCGAGACTGGGTGCTGGAACTGAAAAATCCTGGTTTGATGTGAACCTCGTCGGCAGGGGATCGGATGCAGAGATAAGCGGCATTGCTTTTGCCAGCAGCAGCCAGCATCTGGACCACCAGAGCCTCCAGCGCCACCTGGGAGAGGATACAAGGAGCAGGTTTACCCTGAAATGTGCGGTATCCGACCATGCAACCAGCGTCTACAGCGGCCTCATCGAGGTATTGCCGTCCGCCCAGAAGACAGATGGTTACGTCTCCAACAGGAATCTCCTGCTGGACCCGGGCGCCAAGGCTGACAGTATCCCGCGTCTGGAAATTGGTGCCAACGACGTACGCTGTGGGCACGGCGCCACTGCTGGCCATATTGATGACAATGAGCGCTTCTATATGACCTCCAGGGGAATCCCTTCCCATGAGGTCGACAGACTCATCGTACGGGGCTTCTTTGAGGATATCCTGGCCGCTGCTCCCTTCCCGTCCATAGCCGCTGTCAGCGCCCGGCTTCTGGACGAAAAAATAGCCCGCTGGCAACACCCCTAGGCAGAGCAGGCATGCAGGAACAGACCGCAGCGTGGATTCCCATTGTCCAGGATCCATTCACCATCCTGCCGGCTGGCAATGCTGCCCGGGTAGAGATTGACGGCCGGGCGGTGGCGATCTTTAATGTGAATCAGGAATTTTTTGCAATTGATGATACCTGTAGCCACGCCGAGGCATCACTGAGTGATGGCGACCTGGATGTAGAACGGTGCCGCATAGAATGTCCATTGCATGGCACGCAGTTTGACCTGCGTACCGGCCAACCCCTATGCCTTCCGGCGGTTGAGCCCATAGCAGTGTATGAAACAAGGGTGGTCCAGAACCAGCTGGAAGTACGCCTGTCACCATGAATACCCCCATCACATCAGCAATGGAAAGACCGGGGGCTGCCCAGCCAGATACTGGCTCGATAAACCCGGCCATCCGGAAGGATTTTCCCATCCTGGGCCGTACGATCAACGGCAAACCGCTCACCTATCTAGATTCGGCAGCAACGTCCCAGAAGCCGTCAGCGGTGATTGGTGCCATTGCAGAGTACTACGCTACATCCAACGCAAACGTCCACCGGGGTGCACATTTTCTGGGCAATGAGGCAACCGCGATCCTGGAAGACGGCCGAAACGAGGTAGCTGGGTTCATAGATGCTGATCCTGCTGGCATCGTATTTGTCCGCAACACTACCGAAGCATTGAATCTTGTAGCAAGTGTTTCTACCGCCGGGCTGGGAGAGAAAGATCGGGTGGTCCTGACGCAGCTTGAGCATCACAGCAACGTGGTGCCGTGGCAGCTCGCGAGAGAGCGCCGCCACTTTGACCTGCAATACATCAGGGTCGGAGACGATGGCCAGCTGGATCTGGAACATGCAGCTTTGCTCATGGCTGGCCCCACCCGTATTGTCAGCATCAGTCACGCCAGCAACGTACTGGGAACACTCCAGCCTGTCGAGCCAGTCATAGCGGCCGCTCACGCATGTGAAGCGCTGGTTTGCATTGATGCTGCACAGACTGCGCCGCACAGAAAACTTTCAGTCAGGGACCTGGATTGTGACTTTATTGCGTTCTCAGGGCATAAGATGCTCGGACCAATGGGGATAGGGGTCCTGTGGGCCCGGCCCTCGCTCCTGGAAAGACTGGGACCATTCCTGGGCGGAGGGAGCATGATAGACCGCGTTGACAGCCTTACATCGACCTGGGCCGAAGTGCCGCACAAGTTTGAAGCCGGGACCCCCGATGTGGCTGGCGTGGCCGGAATGCGGGCAGCGATAAACTACCTGAACGCAATAGGGATGGAAAATATCGCCCAGCACGACCTGTACATGGGGACGCTGATCCGGCAGTCCCTGGAACAGATCGCAGGAGTGACCGTCCTTGGGAGCGAGCAGGCGGCAACCGGAACAGTATCTTTTTCTGTGGCAGGCGTCCATCCACATGACGTAGCCACCATCCTTGACCGGGAGGGCATCGCCGTACGCGCTGGACACCATTGCTGTCAACCACTAATGCACCGTCTGGGGGTCAGTGCCACTACAAGGGCCTCCAGCTATCTGTACAACAACCCGCAGGATGTCAGCACTCTTGTAGCCGGAGTAAGAAAAGTCATAGGGATATTTGCCTGACAATGCCTTATCCTGCCAC
>JAJZMA010000040.1:0-911 GCA_021850405.1 bacterium | reverse complement strand
TACAATCAAACTACTGTGGGACAGAACAATCTGGAATCTGCCAGCCCTTCCCAGCCAGAGGACGAGGACCTCTTCCGGGAGATCATACTCGACCATTATCGGTACCCCCATCACCACCGTGCCCTGGCCGAGTCCGGTCCTGGCGTGCTTTCAGCACATAATCCAGTTTGTGGCGATGACCTGCGTCTCTGGGCCAGCATCACGCCAGATGGTGCCATCAGCGCGATTGCGTTTGATGGTACTGGTTGCTCGATAAGCCAGGCCTCAGCCAGCATCATGTGCGACGAGGTAGAAGGTAAGTCGGTTGCTGAGTGCATGGATCTTGCAAAAAATGTCAAGGCATTCATCATGGGGCAAGAGGCAACAGTTCCCCCAGGGGATGTCGAGGCGCTGGGTGGGGTGCGCAGTTATCCAGCCCGCACCAAGTGTGCCACGCTGGCCTGGAATGGACTACTGGAGCTACTTTCTGACATGGCAGGAAAGGGCAGCGCGGATGGACCAGAGGAAAGAGCATGAAAGATGCCAGGGAACACCGGGAAGGAGATGCGGCTACAGGAGATACGGATTCGCCCGTGACGGAAAATCTGTCCCCAACCCCGTACAGGGCTAGCGAAGCGCTAATATTTGATGCCCTGTCAGAGGTCTACGACCCTGAACTTGGCATCGATATCGTGAGCCTAGGCCTGGTCTACGGAGCGACCCTGGATCAGAATGGACTGCTCAACATTGACATAACACTGACATCTCCCTACTGCCCCCTCGGCAGCGTAATCCAGACCCAGGCGCATGCGGTGTGTGCCCCCCTCCCAGGGGTAAAGGACGTAAAAGTCAACATAGTCTGGTCCCCTCCATGGGACCCACGGCTGATGGCGTCGGATGAGGCCAAGCTGGAGCTTGGCATCTACTGACCA
>JAJZMA010000252.1:9722-11763 GCA_021850405.1 bacterium | reverse complement strand
GGCAGCCTACAACGATCGGCAGATGGTGGCATATATGCGCCAGCTTGGCGACAATCCGCATTGGGAGACCCGGCCCAGAATACTGGTTTGCATTGCCCCCAACCCCGGTGGAGCGGAGTTGCTCCGGGCAGCAGCTGCCCGCGCCGCGCTTCATGGCGATGCGCTGACCGCACTGTCGGTGCGCAGCCGGCAGCATGACGAGGCGGAAAAGCGCCTTCTGGGGGAGTATGCCGCCCTGGCCCACAAACTGGGCGCTGAGTTTGTCACTTTGTACCAGAGGGATGTCGCCCGTGCGATAGTGGATTACGCCAACGAGCACTACATTACTGAGGTAATGGTCCGCCGCAGCGAGCGCAAGCCGAGAGTCGTAGCACGGCTCATAGAAGAGCTGACCGACGTTGATGTACACATCTTCCCTATCGCAGGCTGAAAGGCTGCGCGAGCAGCCAGCTCACGTTTTTTGGCCCAGCAGCCCAGCCATGCAGTCTGTCTGGATTGACTGGTCCTGAGCGAGCCCTGATGGAGCTGTGGTTGGGGGCTAGGCGACCCTGTGCCTTAGCACTCTCGGTTGCGTTGGCACGTCGACGGACCTCAGCGCGGAAGAAGTGTTAGCTGTTCACCGGGGTAGATCCGTACAGGCGTTCGTACAGCGACAGGATGGCGGGCGGCTCCCATCCGTCCGGTTTTAGCTGCTTGCCGTCCCTGCGAACGGCTCCCCCTGTTTTCTCCATGTTGGAGCGGTGCACTTCGTCAAAGAACGGTTCCAGGTCAATCCCCATCTCAACCGCAGCCCCATAAGCTACATACACAATATCGCAAAGCGCGTCTATCATCGCTATCCGGTCACGCCTCTCCCAGGCCGCCCGAAATTCTGCAGCCTCTTCGTCAATGAGAGAGACGCGAAGTTCCCCATTGTAGCTATCCAGCGGCGCGGGCCCCTCTGGCGCACTAAGGCTCATCGCGCGATGGAACTCGAGTACCTGTGCCTGGGCCCCGTTCATCCCGCAGGTCGCCTGTTAGTGGCTGGTGCGGTTGCTGGGGGAGCTTTAACGGTATGTTGCATCTGTACTATTTGTACCACTGGCGCCAGGGCGGTCGCTGGCCGGATTGCGACGAGTAACAGCAAACAGGAGAGCTGGTTTTGGTTACCACAGTGCGGACAGGCAGAATTCCGGGGGAGCATCCTACAGCCGGAGCGTCGTTCCGGGTCCGATGTCGGCTCATGAACGTGCCCGGGACGCTGGCTGGACTGCTGGCCCAGGTAGGCAATCTGGGGTCGGACGTCCGTAGTGTGGAGCTGATAGAGACCAGATATGACTACGTCCTTCGGGATGTAACTTTCCTTGCCTATAGTCCAGAGCACGCCAGTAGCGTGGTCGCCGCAATGCGGACCGCCCCAAACGTAGACATCATCTCTGTAACTGACCTGACCCTTGAGGTACATGCAGGAGGAAAGATCGCAGTAGCTCTCAAGAGTGCTGTCGAGAATGGTGACGACCTTGCACGGGTGTATACCCCGGGTGTGGGCCGGGTCGCAAAGCTCATTGCGGCTGACCAGGGGCGCGCGTGGGACCTGACATCCAAGGGCAATGCGGTTGCCATTGTAACTGACGGGTCTGCAGTACTGGGCCTGGGAAGTCTTGGGCCGCTTGCTGCGCTCCCAGTCATGGAGGGCAAGGCGATACTGTTCCGGAAGATGGCAGGGATCGATGCATGGCCACTGTGCCTGGACGTTCACACAATCCCTGAGATAGTAGACGCAGTATGTGCTGTAGCCCCATCGTTTGGTGCCATCAATCTGGAAGACATTGCGGCGCCAGCCTGTTTTGAGGTGGAGCGGCTTCTTTCAGAAAGACTTGGGATCCCAGTGTTTCACGACGACCAGCATGGGACGGCAATTGTGGTGCTCTCCGCTCTGTATAACGCCATGAAACTTACGGGCCAGACACTTGGGGCCCTTCGCGTCGTGATATGCGGGGTGGGAGCAGCGGGCAGTGCGTGCGCCAGGTTGCTTGTGCGTGCTGGTGTGGAGGACATAATT
>JAJZMA010000252.1:0-9712 GCA_021850405.1 bacterium | reverse complement strand
CTCAACCCGCGCGCTGTGGTGGGTGGGCTTGCCGAGGCAATGGAGGACGCTGACGTTCTCATAGGCACCAGCGCAGGTGGGCTTGTGAGCCGGGAGATGGTTGCCTCGATGCGGGCTCCCCGGATCGTCTTCGCGCTGGCCAATCCAGATCCGGAGATTCATCCATCCGAGATAGGCGACCTGGCACAAATTGTTGCTACTGGACGGTCCGACTATCCGAACCAGATCAATAACGGCCTTGTTTTTCCGGGCCTTTTCCGGGGGCTTCTGGACTGCCGTGCCCGCAGGGTAAGTGTAGCGGTCATGCTTGCCGTTGCCCAGGCGCTCTCTGAAGTTGTGCCGAGCGATTCACTCGCAACCGACTATCTCATGCCGTCCCTGCTGGATCCTCTCGTGCCGGTCGCTATAGCGCAGGCAGTCAGGAAAGTGCTCTCCACCGAGAAGCATTAAATTAATTTCTCTGGGCAAATTTTCGCAGGAATTGGCCAAGTTGCTGGCGCATGAACAGGATGCATCCAGCAAAGGCGATGACAACAGGGACGAGCAGGGGCCTGTCTACAGCGGCAATTACCGCTCCAGCCACGGCAGATATAGCCGTAGCGACAATTGACTTTTCAAGGTTGTGATGCTGCTGATCCCAGCTGGCGCGCTCCTCAGCATACAGTAGGTGGTCGTTCTGCGTGAGAGTGAACCATCCATAGGCCCAGTACGCAACCGCTGCCGCGAAAGCGAGGCCCGCAATAAGCAGGGCCCACCCGGGGAATGGCTGTCCAGTCTGGTTGCTTATTCCCAGGGCAAGGGCAGGGATAAGGAATATGGGCAGTATTGCCAGTCGTCGTTTCCGTATCAGGAGAAAATGGTAGGTCCTTGCCTCGCCATCGCTCTCTCCCGAGAGTGACACTGCCTGGGACGCTGCCTTGGCAGCAGCCCCCATGCGGGTTTGTGCCTCCAGTGCCCGGGCGAGCTGAAGCTGACCCGCTGGGTCGTCCGGGGCCAGTTCCACAGCCTTTCTCGCGTGACGCTCTGCGACCAGACCATTGCCATATGCAAGGGCTGCCCGGGAAACAGCGATGTGGGCAGCTGGTGCATTCGGGTGGATTTCCAGAATGGAGTCGGCTATGGATAGTGCATCCATGGCATGGCCCAGGGCCAGGTGGGCATCGCACTGACGCACCAGGGCATCCAGATCCCGGGGTCCGAAGCGGGCGGCCGCATCGGCTGCTCGCAGGGCGTCTTCATGGCGCCCCGATGCAGACAGTGCCTGAGAGTGCACCACGTGTGCCCGGGTCTGTGTCGGGGCTATCTGCACTGCCCTGCTCGCAACCGTGAGCGCCTCGGTGGGGCGCCCTAGCTTTATGAGGCAGGCGGCAAGGAGTACTTGCGGAGCACCATTGGTGGGCTGCTCGGCTGTGGCTTTTTCGAGCAGGGGGAGGGCGTCATTAAACCTGCCTGCCTGCATTAGCTCGGTGCCTTCCTGCAGTGGGGAGGGAGGTGGCGGTGCGTCGCTCATTTTTGTAAATGGTACAGCTCCAGGCTGGGGAGGCGAACCCCTGCGTGGCAGCCGCCTGCACGACGCATAGAGGCACAAGCCCGGCAGGGCGGGACCAGGTCCCAGAGTGCGAGCGTGCCTGCATACCTGCATACCTGCATACCCGTTTACCAGTGGATGCAACGGTTCAGTGACCCAGGCGCACCGAACCTGTTATGCCGCTTGCACATCCAGGATGTGTTTGCGACGATGCCCACATGGATGATTCTGGCTCACAATGGGATCTGGTTCGTTCTGTGGCACATATCCAGAGGCGGGCTGGTTCGCGCATTCCGGCGGCAGAGCGGGAGGACCTGCTCGGGCCGACGATAGAGAGAATCCGGGAGCGGCGCACTGCTTCCAGGAAGGACCATGGTCGCGAGGGGCGCAGCCTATAGCCTTCTCCAGCTAGGAGCGATGCAGTGATGGCATGGGCTGGCGCAGTTCAGGTTCGGTGGAGTGACTGATATCACGACAATATTGTGCGTACGGGTGTGCTGATATAGAGCCTGCGTTCCACCTGTCCTGGCCAGGGTGCCTCGATGCAGCGCTGCATATTCCGGGCCGGGTTAGGATGGGGTCGCCCCTGATGGTTACGTCCGAGAGCCTGCCTGCCAGGAGGCAATAGCGATCCCTGATAGTTTGACTGGGCGGGGTCGCCTCCGAAGCCTGCTCCCCAGGAAGGGGTGGCATAAAAGCGGCGGAACCATGCTGGGACTTTTTCCGATGACTATCCGGTCTTCAGGGGCCGGGCCAGCGTGCGCGCTCACGCGGGCGCGGCATCTCCCCAAAAAACCTGTAGCAACCCTGATGGCGAGTGAAGCACCTGCCCGCCGCCATTTAGCGAGGGGCGCCGTTCCCCTGTGGCTCTTTACTAAGTGTAATTCGACATAGTCCAGTAGACGGGGGGTACGGTCCTGGTGCGACGGACACCAGGTCCCCATGCAGCACTCAAAAAGTGCCGCGCCAGTTTGCAGTGTTTCCCCACAACCAGGCTTTTGCCCCTGACATGTGACAATAGAGCATCTGCATACAACGCCGGTACATATGCTGTAACGTCTACTGGTATGCGACACGCCGCCATCGCCCTGGGTTCAGCACTCCTGTCCTTGTTGTTTCTGGCCGCTCTGACCGTACCCCCTTCCCCTGTCCTTGCCAGTACGGTCTGCCCGCCATCGGTTGCGACACTTACCCGTGTTTCGTCGAGCATCATGTACCTGGACCTGGCTTCCTCTCCGCAACTCACGGGCATGTATGAAGGGATCCAGATAACAAATACAAGCGGTTCAAATTACAGCGACCTCTGGGCTCAGGCACAAAACTTTTCGGGTCCTGAAATATCCCTTGCCCCGAATGAGAATGGCATATACCACATTGGGCCGCTGGCATCTGGGGCTACAACCTGGGCATGGTTCTACCTTAATGCTGCTGGTTCGACGTCTACCGCGGAAACGCATAACATAGATCTCTATGACACCATTCCGTCCCTGGCCCCTTCGCCATTGTGCGCTCAGACGTTCTCGTTGACAGCATCCACAGACATCGCAGCGTCTGCCAACAAGGTAACGTCTGTTGTGTCTGGGCCCACTCCTCCTGAAATTGGGGGCGTTTTGACAATTACCTACTCAGGGGCGACCGGTACCATAGGTGCGGCTAATATCTTTGCTACAACACCTGCCACATTTGCCAACTGGCCAGCAGATGTTTTCCGGCTCAAGGATGTGAACATGACCATCAACGGCGTCACCTTTGATCACTCATCGTATACAACGGCAGAGACGGGCGGCAACTATTCGGTGACCGCCACGTTTGTATCAGACGGCTCGACGACAGCCCCAACATCCGTAAGCCCCGTGAGCCATATTTCCAGCGGTACGCAGGTAAAACATACAGATACGAGTAGCAGCACGTATACTGCGCTTCAACCCCTGTCTCCTACATCGAACACGCTTTCCGTGCAGACATCATCTTCTCCTGGCTCGCTGGGCGGCAGTGGGGGCACGTCCACAATTACAGTCACTATCTCCAATTCAGGCGGCGAATCAGCATCGCTGGATCAAATCGCTGCGGCTCTGCCTGCTTCTCCGGGCACGCCAGTCTATGTCCCCGGGAGCACCACCTTTAATGGTGTGGGTCAGTCTGACCCAAGCCAATCCGGCAAGTCTCTTGTGTGGCCGGGAACGTGGACCGTACCGGCTGAAGTGGCGGGGGTTCCAGGTACGTCCAAATTCACATTTACCCTTAATTATCCAAGTACTTCTGGCGTGTACAAGACATCCATTACCGGCGGTGTTGGTAGCTACACAGTTGGCGACAGCACCTCAAGTTCTTCGCCAGCAGTTGATTCCGAATACGTTAACGTTGCAGCCGCTCCTACCACTAGTACGGCTTCATATCGCCTTGATGCAAATTCCTCGTTGTCTGTCGCGGCACCTGGTCCTCTCGCCGGCGACACTGGTTCTTCGGTTACGGTGACATCCTATACTGCACCGTCGCATGGAAAGGTGTCCATGGCAGCCAACGGCGCATTCACCTACACTCCTGACACATCGTATTCAGGCAATGATTCCTTTACTTATGTGATTACCGACTCATATGGCAGGACCGCCACAGGCTCGGTAGAACTTGCCGTCTACCCCGTGGCCGCTCTACACACATATTCCGCGGTTGCAGGCTCAGTTCTATCTGTCCCGGCTCCTGGGCTTCTAACGGGAGATACGGGCACCTCAATAAGCGTTCTTAGCGTTGGCAGCCCCTCTCACGGCTCAGTCACATTCACTAAAGCCGGTGCGTTCACCTATACACCAGCTATTGGATGGACGGGTGCTGATACGTTTTCCTACAAGATTATTGACGCCACGGGCTACACGGCCACAAACAGCATTACAGTGACGACGTCAGCGTCGCTATCCTCAACGTCCTCCTTTCAAAGCAGTCAAACACAGAGCGTGAGTGCTGGAGGGTCGTTGACTCTTTCGCTTGCTGCACCACGCGTAGGCGGTCCGTTCACGTATCTCCTCGTCTCACCGAGTATTCCAACAACGGAAGCAAATATCACGCTCGATAGCCGCACGGGCCAGTTGACTATTACCCCGGCCCCTGGGTTTTCCGGCAGATTGACCTTTGTCTACGAGATCGTGAATGCACAGGGGAAGTCGGTTGGAACAGATTCACTTACTGTGGAGGTCCTAGGCATATCGACTACGCAGGTTCCGGTTCCTTCCACTGGAGCGGTCACCCCAGTGTATGGGCTCGGGCTTGTTCTTGTTCTCCTTGGCTCCCTTGCTTGTGTCTATAGTGTCGCGGCCAGGAGAATTAGACCCGGTTCGGAGGGATAGCTTGTCCTCTACCATACGCGGTGACAGGGTGGGACCTGCAAGGCGCTTTTTTTCTGCCCACGGCGAAGCCATGCGGTAATAGAGGCAATGTGGAGCCGACGAGTGGATTCGAACCACCGGCCTGCTGTTTACGAAACAGCTGCTCTACCCCTGAGCTACGTCGGCGCACTGGCCAGCATACAAAATTGCGGCTAGGCCAGTAGTCTGGGTTGGTCCACTCCTGGCACATAGGTTGTTGCATGCCTCCCGACAGGCATGCTGCAGTAACTGTGACCAGGCCGGATAATCCCCCTGCCTTCCATGCTGCCTTGCCTATGGCACCTGCCCGCCGAAGATTCCGCCAGAAGGCCCCCCTCCGACAAACCCTGGCGGTGGTGCCACGGTGTTTCCAGAGGCTCCGCCGGAAGAGGGCTGCCCGTTGACTGGGGCGGCGGAGAAAGAGATGGTCATGACTATGATCACAAATGACGTAACGCCAGTCGTGATTGCTGCCTTCGACAGCCACTCCCCCAGGACCCTGTACTTCCGCCCCTCGGCTATCGTGGCCCGCCGCTCTCGCTGCAGGGCCTCAATTCTTGCCTCTACTTCTTCGGGCGGGGCTGGGGAGCGTTTTGCCTGCCGTGCCTTGCTCTTTTCTGTTTCGGGATCGATGGCAGGAGCAAGGGAGAGCTGGAGTAGCTCAGCCCGCTTTTCCAGATGGTGCGCAAGGCGCAAGGCTTGCCTGTGCCTTGCCAGCGCAAGTGTCCCTGGCGCCCAGAGGACCACAGTGACCGATAGCAGCACGCCCGCCGCCACCAGGCTGCCACCGGGAAATAGCTGAAAAATATTTAGCACTGCAGCAGCAAAAAACGTCACAAGATTCAGGAGGATCACCCGGATCACCAGCTGGGACGCGATCTCTGTGCTCCCAGACTGGTGCTTACCATGTATCGTGGGGTGTCCAACCTGAGGCGGCTCTGGCGGGAGTGGGAAATGGCCCGGGCCCGTCTCTTCTTTATCGTCCATCGGTTGGCACCTCCTTGTACCCAACGCATCACGCTTCCTGCTGGCAGTATGGCGTATGGCCCACGGTGCTTCTGGAGAGAAGCGCGGTCTGCTGGTGGATGGTTGATCTGTCTTCAACTCCTAAGGTACAGCAGAAACCTTGCATTTTGATGAGCTTCCCCAGGCTGGTTTTGCCTGGTCGCACTGTCAGGCTCTTTACTCCAGAACGTCGCGGAAGAGGGTCATTCCAGTTGCGATAACTGTGAGGCTGCCCAGCCACACGGCAATGGTAATTGCGGTTGGGAGGAGTGGGGAATTTCCTGGAGGTTGCGGCAGGGAGATCGAGAAACTCATCCCGCTCCATGCTACCTCTGGGAGGTGGTTCAGCGACGGACCCAGCAGGAACCGTGGGACCTGTCCTACCCACTGGATCCCACTCAGCCGCGATAGCACGCGCAGGATGGGTGTCCCAAGGTTGTCTGCCGGGAAGAATCCAAGGGCAGCGCCCATCGCAAAGGGCATAGAGCGGCCAATTGCAGCAGCGGACATCCCAATCAGGTTGCAGGCAACTATCGAAACTATTCCAAGCAGCATTGCCATCAGAATCGCTGGCCAAAGGATGGGAATTATGGCAATTCCTGTGGTGGTGCCCCACGCGCCAAGGAGCCAGAGCCCGCCCATAAACGAGATGATAGCTGAGCCCAGCAGGAGTGCCAGGCCAACTGTGAGCAATGCAAGCAGCTGGCTGGCCAGCAGTGTTCCTCTGTGTATGCCCTGTCCCAGGAGCACCCGTATGGTGCCACTGCTGTATTCCAGAGCGACCAGCCTGGCGGCTGCTATCAGGAGCAGTAGCCCAGCGGCTGCATCGAAGTAGGAAAGGTCCAGTGAGAGTAGCTCCTGCAGGAACGCGTGAGGGTCCAGACGGTCGAGGAACCTTTCATTGGTGGAGGAGTGCAGGAGCAGCAAGACAAAAAAATACAGAACCAGTTCCAGGAGCGCTAGCACCTTTATAAGCCGCATGCGATACAGCTTCAGGAGGCCGGCGGCCCAGAGCCGGGTAAGGGATGGAAGCAGCTGGCGCAGGTGTGTTCCCGGGGGAGCAGCATGGCTAATACTCCCCGGCCGGTCCCTTTCACTCACGTGCGCGGAGGTGTCAGTCATCTTTGCCATCCCCTGGCCTCCGACTGCCCGGACTGGGCGGGACTGCTGCCTGGGTCGTTGCTGCTTCCTCTGTGCCTGCAGTGAGCCGGAGGAAGACCTCCTCCAGCTGCTGTCGTCTTGGGGTAACTGAATCGGGAAAGAGGTCCGCCTGGGCCAGGAACCGTATCAGGTCCTTTCCCTTCCCCGTAGGGGAAGGGGTGACAATCAGTCCGTCCTCGAGCACAGCACCCTTTCCCCAGCTGCAGCTTTTCAGGGCGGATAGGGTTCTGTCTGTCGCGTCTGTCTGGACCAGGAAGGTATCTGCCTCAGCCAGCAGTTCAGTCATGCTGGCCAGCTTTACCAGCCGGCCCTTGCTGACTATTGCCACGCGATCACATAGCTGGTCCACCTCGGCAAGGACATGGCTGGACATGAGGATAGAGCGGCCTTCGGCAGAAATCCCCTTGAGCAGCCCGCGAACCTCGGCTATTCCGGCTGGGTCCAGCCCATTGGCGGGCTCATCCAGGATGAGCAGCTCCGGGTCACAGATCAGGGCTACCGCCAGTGCCAGCCTTTGCTTCATCCCCAGGGAATAGTTGCCTACCTTTTCCCTGGATCTGGTGGATAGGCCCACGGTCGCAAGAGCCCGGTCGATCTGTTGGCGAGAGACCCCTCTGCCAGCGGTAAGTGCGGAAAGGTTGTCAGTGGCGGACATGAAGAGGTAAAGGGCTGGGGTTTCCACGAGTGCCCCAACCCTGCGAAGGCTGGGAGCATGGTTTGGCCCCACCCTTTCTCCCAGTACTTCAATGGTTCCAGATGTGGGGCGGATCAGCCCGAGAACCATCCGGATGGTTGTGGTCTTGCCGGCCCCGTTGGGGCCAAGAAAGCCAAGGATCTCTCCGGGGCGCATCTCAAGTGAGAGCGAGTCCACTGCGGGGGTGCCTCCATAGGATTTTGACAAGCCACGTACTTTCAGTGGCGCAACGCTTACCAGATCCACGGGATCAGTCTTTTTCGGCCCCTGCAGAACTCTTCATATGGTTTTCCGAGGTTCTCCAGCAGGACTCGTTCCTCCACCCGGATGCGCTGGTACAGGGCAATAAACCCGAAAGTGAGTGCAATTACCAGGCTGGCCAGATTCTGGAGCCCGAGGCCAAAGCCAGCTGTTGACAGCATGATGCCAGTGTAGGACGGATGTCGGACCCACCGGTAGGGTCCCGTATGTACTACAGTCTGGCCTTCCCGGATCTGGATCGAGACTGTAAAGAACTGGCCCAGTGTATGGACTGCCCAGATCCTGACCAGGACGCCAAGCAGGACAAGGACAATGCCGGCCCATCTGATCCAGATGAGGTGTATCTGCGGGAGGCTCCAGGGCAGGAAGGAGACAGCAATTGAAAACAGGATTCCAGCCTGAAAGAGCAGGATTGCGCGATTTTTTGTCCCGCTGTCAAGCTCCTTCCCACCACCACCTCTCCTGGTGCTGCCCAGGAATAGTTCAGTTCCCAGCCAGAGGCCGACGGCGAGCCAGAAAGCGAGCAGTAGCAGTAAATGGGCCGGGAGGTGGTGCACTGGTCGATATTACCGGTTCTCCATGAGGGCAAGAAAAATGCTTTGCATTGGGCTCCAGCAAGTGTGCCCTGCGCAGGATGCCTACGCTGCGTGACGCGCTCCGGAGGTCAGCGCCCTCCTTCACGTTGCCCTGGGGGCTTCTTTAAAGACGACACCACACCATGTTTGTCCGTGCGCGTGTCCGCCCCTATTTTGCATACTGCAGCGATGAGTAATAATGCACTGACAGAAGCCCTGCGCAAGCAGCTGATTGAATCCATACGACAGAGCAGAAGGCATGACCTTCCTGTGAACGAGCCCGCTGAGGCGCGGATGGCCCGGTATCGCGCGGCGCTGGCCCCGGTTGCAGAGATCATCAGGGCGCTCGCCCGGGATGCCGGGGCACGATGCTACGACCAGTGGGGGAAGGAAACCGCTCTTGAGTCCATGATTGCTCCTACTGAGATTGCGGTGTACGGTGCTACATATCCGGACAAGAAGCCAATGCTGCTTCTCTCTCCAGCCATATCAGATTTTGGGGATACGGCGGGCCAGTATATCCTTCGTGGCCTTTACAGCACAGTTGGAAAGACGCCTGAGGTGAAGGAGTGGCCGCTGGATACTGTGGCAGAGAATGCGCAGGAAGTGGCGCAATGGTTTGTCCAGAGGCTTGGGGAATTTGTTGCCAGGGCTCCAAAGCTCGGGATGGACGGTCTCGCGTAGCAGCCTTCCCGGCGACACCATTGCCCGTGCATGCACCAGGGCGGTGGCGACGGAGTGCTGGTGGTACAGTAATCCGGCTCAGGCAGGTTTTTGGGACTTTTCCCTCGAAGGGGGCCGGGTCGAATCGGCGACGGTAGCGATGACCCTGGCTACGGCCAGGTTTGAAGCGGTAGAAAGCCGATAGGTGAAATTGTCAGGATCATCGCCCTCAGCCTCAATCAGTCCTGCCTGCTCAAGCCGGATCAGGTGGTGCTGCAGGGCTGAGTCGGGAATGCCAGTTGCGGCCTGTAACTGTCCGCAATCCGCCGGCCCACCGTTGAGGGTCTGAAGAATATGCAGGCGTGCCGTATCGCCCATCGCCCGCAGGACGGTGGCCAGTCCAGAGAGGTCGTCGGTCGAAGCTGAGAAATGCTCTACCAGGGCTGCTATCGCGCCCGCAGGATGGAGG
>JAJZMA010000220.1:5612-11915 GCA_021850405.1 bacterium | reverse complement strand
GTCCATGAACGGCTCGCGCTCTTTGATAGCAAGAAGAGACAAAAGTCGGGGCGCCGTTGGGGTGAAGTGCCTACCAATGCGTGGATTACCACGCTTTGTGTGTATCGCCTCTCTGGGTCGGTCCGCTATCCAACGTCTGCGACAGGGGCTACGTGAACACCGTCGGAAAGCCGTGTGAGGGAAAACTTCATGCACGGTTTGATGAGGGGCGGCTGGGGAGGCTCACGAGCTGATCCAGTCGCCTACTCTACCCGGTCGGTGGGGGCAGGTTGAAACGTCGCAAATCAACCAGACTGTCATGCCATCCTTTGGGGCAACCACCATACCGATGGGGCGCGGAGGATGGCATGGCCAACCAGAGGAAACGGATGCGACAGACAAGGGAGATATTGCGGTTACGCCGTGAGTGTGGGCTGAGCTACGAGAAGGTAGCTGCTGCCTTGCGGATGTCAAAGCGGACAGTGCAGCTTTATGTGGAGCGGGCAGAAAAAGCCCAGCTCACATGGCCTCTGCCGGAAACGATGGATGATGAGCAGCTGGAGCAGCTGCTTTTTCGGCGCTTCGGATTTCAGCGGAGTGTAGCGGTTGCAAGGAGTGACCAGTCGGGCTTTCCGCAGTAGAGAAGAACGCGGATGCGGAAGTGAGAGAATCGCCGGAATCGAACAAGGTCGTATACGTAAGCCTGTTCCGTATCCAGTGAGCATCCGCGGACACCAACGCGCGTAAAAAATCTCCTGAAGACTTCAATAGGAAAGTCATCGCCGCCACGAGATACACAGGCCGCCGTATGCGTTGTTTGCTACGGATTACGTGCATCGGAGCCCCTCCAGCATAGGGCGCCCGCAGCCTGAGCGAGTCTGACTACAGGCTCTATCACACTGCTTCGGTCAAGTCGATTGTGAGATGTCCAGATAATCAGCCCAAGGTCGCTTCACGGGCCACTCACAATTGTAAAAGTCCATGTTGAACTGTAGCTCTGGGCATAGGCATCTGCCGGGATCGCTGTGGAGAATGCCATGGTGATCACAAACGGCCCCTCGCCGGTGCTGTTGCCTGCATTGTAGATAACTGCTCCGGTAGGAGCAGTTGACCCGGCAGGCAGCAGGACGCTGTACGCAACAGAACTGGTGGGAAGAACACAGTAGCCAGAACTTCCCGAGACAGAAGCCCCGGTGAAACTTGTAGCAGAGGTGGAGAGAGGCGCACCCTTTGAGCCAGAAAAGATGGTAGATGTTGCCTGGATGTTCCAGCCGAGACCGGTTCCTGTCATGTCAGAAGAATCCAGTGCAACCGAGGAGGAAACTGTCTCGTTTAGTCCACTAAGTGTTGGGGAGGGGATTGTGAGGGTGGATGGGGCAGTCAGGGTGAGTGCTCCCCCATCACAGGCATTGGTTGCCTGGTTTATCGAGTTGGAAGTACTCCCGCTGTAGCTGCTGTCGCCGCCGTAGACAGCATCTATCGAGAATGGCCCACCGGTGGTCGGGAGGGTGACAGAACAAGTAGCTTCTGCCTCATACACAGGGAGTGTCCCCTCAGCTATCGGTACGGCACTACACAACACCGTAGAGGATGAAGTGTTGTTGAAGGTTACCGAGCCGGTTGGAGTGGTGGAGGAACTGCTTCCGCCTGACACAACAGCAGTAAAAGTGACCACCTCTGCCGGATTTGCCGGGGTAGTCAGTGTGGTAGTTGATGGCAGTGACAGCCCAATGACCGAAACTGACCCGGACCCAACATTGGTAACGTATGCATCGGCTCCGGACGGACTCACTGCTACGCGCACAGGCGAGCTGCCAACGGTTATTGTGGCAGCAACGGTGTTACTGGATAGTGCTATCTGGGACACCGTGCCCGAGGTCGTGTTGTCCACATAAGCATAAGTGCCTGTGGGGTCCACCGCAATTCCCTCTGGCCCCGAGCCCACAGTCACGGTTCCTGTTACTGCATTTGTAGATGTACTCACCACGGAGACGGACCCGGAACCGGCGTTGACCACGTATACGTCAGTTCCAGCTGGATTTACCGCAATTCCGTACGGAGAGGAAAAACCGGAGATCGTCGTGGAAACTGTGTTGGTAGCTGTATCGATGACCGAGACTGTGCCTGAGGAGTAATTGGTCACGTATGCGTATATCACTCCACCAATTGATACCGGGTTGACTGCAACATCGTATGGGTCCGTCCCAACAGCAACTGAACTGACGGCCAGCGTAGACGTATTGATCACCGATACGGAGTCAGAGGTTGCGTTTGTTACATAGGCGTCAGTGCCGCTGGGATTAACAGCAACGCTCCAGGGATCGGTACCCACACTGACGGTACTTGTGACAGCATTGGTATTGGTATCAACCACCGATACTGAGGCGGCACCCTCGTTAGTTACATAGGCATACGTAACTCCTCCTATCGTGACGGGGTTCACCGCTACACCGTATGCATATTTGCCAACGCTCACACTCGTTGTTACTGCATTTGTGGCTGTATCGATTACCGACAGGGAGCCACTCCTCGCGTCATTGGCCACGTATGCATACGTGACACCGCCGATGGCAACAGGGTTCACAGCTACACTTACAGGGCTGGAAAATCCGGTAATGGTCGCCACCACCGAGGCTGCTGCCGCGGTTGCTGGAGAAATTAATTCGGATGCAAGCATAAGGACGATCGCCCATCCAAGTATCCGGGGACCAACCAGAGGGGTGCGTGGCGCCAGGGTTCCTGTCGAAGCGTCGTTACGCCGCCGCATGCTACCTGATTCCCGCATTGCTGATACCCTTCAGAAAGCCAGTCTGTATTTTTGGGGGGCAAAAACGGCAACCGCATTCCCTGGGTCAGTTGCAAATGGCCGTTCCAATGCATGAATTGTAACGCTACTGTTACTTCATAAAATGGCGATTATGTAAAACAGTAATGGCTGTGCAGTAACGGACCACCGCCTCCGGCAGCACGCGCTGCGAAGGGGCACTGCCGTGCCTCATTCACCGGTCCCCCTTCGAGGCTGGATGAGGGATTGCTACTGATCGCGTACAAGGATGGCCACGCTCTCCACGTGCCAGGTCTGGGGAAACATGTCCTCCAGTCCGAGGTGTGTCAGACGATAAGGCCCTGACACGCAAAGCAATTTCAGATCACGGGCGAGGGTGGCTGCATCACAGGAGACATACACCACCCTGCGCGGGCCAGCAAGAGCAAGTGCGGCCACAACCTGACTGCCGGACCCAGCCCGTGAAGGATCCAGCAGGACAGCGTCCGGTACGATCTCTGACAGCAGCAGAGCCAGAGCTTCGTCAACAGAAGACCTGACATATTCCACCCTCGGCCACACCGTTCAGCGCAGTGTTCAGCTGTACGGCGGGAAGGTCGGGAGCACTCTGGCCCCGACCCACAAGACCACCAAACGGGCGCTGCCCTGGCACATGGAGCAACCCCGGCTGGACTGCGCATGCAGCGGGGGCCCGAAGGCGCCGAGCCAGGAACTGCCAACTGCAAGTCGCCACTCTTGGCGGCCCCTTGCACCGGTGCCGGCTCCTGGAAGATGCCAATGGACTGGTTTGGCTGCACCCGCACCCACGGCCTAAATGGCTTGCCCTCTGGGGTCGCGCATCTGCAACCCCCGCGGCCCATATCGATGTTGGCCCAAGCACGTAACCCGGCTGATTCGTTAGATCAGTGCATGGCGGCCACCGGTCCTATGGTAGCGTAAGTATTGGTCCTGTGGTATGGTATGAACGTGGATTACCAACACCGAATAGTCGATGACGAGCTTGACGTCCTCCTCGCTGAACTGCCAGCCATTGCCATCGAGGGGCCACGAGGGATTGGGAAGACAGCGACCGCGAGCAGGCGTGTGGACAGGGTCATCGCCTTCGATGACCCTCCACAACTGGAGGTGATCTCCGCAGATCCAGCGCAGCTGGATGCCTTCAGCGGCAGGATCCTGCTGGATGAGTGGCAACGATACCCGCCGATCTGGGACTACGTCAGACGCCAGGTCGACGCCGGATCGCGCCCCGGGAGATTCCTCCTGGCCGGCAGCGCGGCGCCGCTTGAAACTCCAGCACACTCTGGAGCGGGGCGAATCTCCCAACTCAGGATGCGTCCGCTGAGTTTGGCTGAGAGAGGGCTCGCCCAGCCAACTGTCAAAATGCAAGCTCTGCTCCAGGGAAGCCACCCGCCGGTCGCGGGAAGCACCGACATCAAACTTTTTGAGTACGCCGAAGAAATCGTCGCCTCGGGGTTCCCGGGGATCCGAACGCTGAGCCAACGGGCTCGAAACACGCAACTCCAGAGCTACATCAACCGGGTAGTGCAGCGGGACTTTGCCTATCAGGGACTCCGAGTACGACGCCCTGCATCTCTGCTCTCCTGGCTCAAGGCATACGCGGCCGCAACCGCTACAACCACCAGCTACAACCTGCTGGCGCGGGCCGCGTCATCGGGCGGTGAAAACATTCCCGCAAAGACGACGGTGGCCGCATACAGAGACGTCCTTACAGACCTGTGGCTCCTGGATCCGCTTCCGGGTTGGTCAGCAACCCGCAATCGCCTACGCCGGCTCACGTTGGCGCCGAAGCATCACCTTGCAGACCCAGCGTTGGCGGCGAGCCTTCTCGGGGTGGGGGCATCAGGACTAATTGAAACTGACGGCAACAGTTTCGGGATTCCCAGGAATGGCAGTCTGTTGGGCGCCCTGTTTGAATCATTGGTGGCCTTGAGTGTACGCGTCTACGCCCAGGCGAGCGAGGCCTCCGTATTTCATCTCCGCACCAAGGACACCAGGCATGAAATAGACCTCATAGTGGAACGCCCGGATGGACGTGTGCTGGCCCTGGAAGTCAAGCTAAGCCGGGAAGTTGTCGGAGATGACGTCCGGCATTTACACTGGCTCCAGGAGGAAATCGGAGACGACTTGATGG
The DNA here is from genome assembly GCA_021850405.1 of bacterium. GTDB lineage: Bacteria > Chloroflexota > Dormibacteria > Aeolococcales > Aeolococcaceae > JAJZMA01. Next base: position 6,999 of record JAJZMA010000220.1, on the reverse strand, counting down.
ATGCTGTTGTGGTTACCGCTGGGGAGCAAGCGTATCGGAGACCCGATGGCATCGCGGTGGTTCCGGCAGTTCTCCTGGGACCGTAACAGCAGGGTTGCTCTCCCCTCCCCTGGCCGGCGCCAACGACCCAGGCCTTGAGTTGGGACCGGGTGCGGGCACGTGATCACAGCGAGGACACTAGTCTGCGCCGTTCGGCCCCTTCCGATGCAGGGCAACCTTGCAACTCGCTCCGAGCAACAACCCAGGTGCGCATTCTCACGAAAGTAGCCGGCGCCGGCTACTTTCGTGAGAATGCGCACGAGTGGGTGTATTACCTCCCTACATGCATCCCTCTCTCCCACCACCAGGGGTGTGGGCGGAGCAGGATTCGAACCTGCGACCGTGGGGTTATGAGCCCCCTGCTCTAACCAACTGAGCTATCCGCCCGAAGACCCGCAGGACAGTGTAACTGATGGCTGGTACTGGGCCAAAGCTGAAAAAGCCACAAACACAATCTGCCCGCTACCAGTCAGAGCCCAACGCCAACCTCAGCTGAGGACGGGACAGCCCCACCAGAAATTTGGGCAGGGCCAGTAGCCTTGTGCCCAGTGTGGCGACCGTGTAAGGCTGCGTGCTCAAGGACAGCCACAGCAGTCTTCCCTGACCAGCTCTGGGAAAGCCCCCAGCTACCCGTGACCATGGTTGGCCCAGTCTGCCGCGCAGCTCCCGGCCCCACCCCTGGCGCCAGCGGCTCGTTCTCCCCTGCCCTGCCTCCAGCATCCGGGGCAACACGGTCCAGCTCCTTCCTGCACGTGTCCCTGCCCCTGCGCCCAATGACTCTCGCCAGAAAACGAATGCCTGGCTGTTCTTCTTCCAGCACCACCCCCTTCCCGATAGCCATCTCCCGCTGGGTCGCAGGTGCCTTTCGTCTTAGTATCTGGTCCTTGCGCTGCCACCAGCCTGGCATTGTGATCCGCTTTAGGTCATGGTTCTTCCATGCCATGTAGCCGGCCAGTATGTTGGGCACACCAGACAGTATCCAGTTGGCAGAAAAAAGTACCGCAGCCGGCACCCACATAGCTCCCAGCGCTAGAAACCCTAAACTAATAAGAATCCCGGGCACAATGGAGCGCATGTTTAGCCAGTCGTCTACGAAGGCTGCTGTCTTGCGCACCGCTACCGGCCGGGTCTGGTCCAGCGCCAGGTTCGTCAAACCTCTCACCCACCTCGGTGCACCTGTGGCGCGAGGATCACTCTCCATGGCCTCAAGTGGGATGTCTCCCATAGCACTGCCCTGGTGGGATTGAGGCCTGGTCCAGTAGCTCCAGTCACGCTCACGCAGGAAGGTCCACAGGCCTGTCCTTTCCCCAGGGACTCGCTCCCTTGCGAGCGGGTCGCGCTTGGTGAA
>JAJZMA010000220.1:0-5602 GCA_021850405.1 bacterium | reverse complement strand
AATGTGAAATAGGTGGGAATCTGCCCCACCACCCAGTTTATAGCCAGGATCGCACCAGCCCCAAGCCCGGCATAGGCGGGAATGGCAATAGTTGCAACAGTCACAACAACACCGGGAACCCTGCTCCGCTGCAGAATCCAGTTGGTCGGCGAATCACGAATGCCAAGGCGTATCGCACGCAGCAAGGCACGCCCTCCCTGGTAGCGGAGCACCGCCCTACCTTCCTCCACTGCCTGCCTCCGGGCATGGGAAGACGCATCTGCGCTCCCAGAACATCCACCCCGGGAAACCGGGCTCCCAGACTGCAGACAACGGATACCCCCTGGCATTCCTGCTGTTACGGTAATGTGACAGAAAGTAAAGTTTGGCTTACCGGAGGGGCAAAAGACAATGGGTCGTAACGAGCACACTCAGGTGCCGCACCGGATTAACCACCCTCCATGATGCAGGGTGGTTCCTGGCAAGTGTGTCGCCACTGGTGGCCAACCTCGCGGTGCGGTATCACTGACAAGGACAGCATCCCCATCCCAACCTTGCTCCTGTGCCCGCCCCAGATGTCGGGGGTATTGCGCCATTGCACAGGTCCGGCCAGCTCTCCCATCACTCACCACCTTGCCGGGAAGCAGAACGATTGGTGCGCATCTAGTCTGCTAACTGACTCGGCTCCGCGGGCAGTCGTACGTCGTATGGACCGCGCTACGGCTATACTTCAGGCTGAAGTGGCGCAGCCCACCGCCGCAGCCATCTGTAACCACGCATGCTTTTGGGGGTGACCTGAATGATCCCTGGAACCTCCGCTGGCGCGCCGCCCCAGGAACCAGCTTCTGGAGGCGGTATCGTACGACCGGACAAGGAGCTGTACTTCCTCCTCATCGCCATGGCTGCACGCACCAGGGCAGACTGCCTGGGGAGACGGGTGGGTGCTGTTATCGTACGGGACGGAAGAGTAGTCTCAACCGGCTACAACGGAACCCCCTTTGGCATGCGCAACTGCTCCAGTGGCGGCTGCCTCAGATGCCAGAGGAGGGAGCAGGACCCAGCCATGAGAAGTGGTGCCTACGATGTGTGCCTCTGTGTCCATGCGGAGCAGAATGCGCTCCTGACAACTGCCCGTTTTGGCGGTCAGCTACTGGGAAGCTCCATCACAAGCACGCTCCAGCCCTGCTTTGGCTGTCTCAAGGAGCTGCTCCAGGCCGGGGTGAGCGAAGTGTACTTTCTCCACCCCTGGGACCCCGCCGAAGCCTACGGTGACTCAGCCCTTGCCGCCCAGTACCAGAATCTGGTCGGGCGGTTCGCCATCTTCACTCAGGTGGGGACTCCCTCTCTTGACAACGCTGACCTGTTTTCATCGTTCATGGCGTCACCGGACGAAAGGGCAGGCGCTGGCAAGGGCGAGGCAAAGGCGGAGGAGGAAAACACATAGAGAGCACACCAGGTATGAAGCGCTGCCTGCTACCTGTTCTTCTCGCAGCAGCGGTTCTTGGCACCTGCTCCTGCGGCACTGACCATCCCTCCAGGGCGCACTCCGGCGGCACGAGGCCCCCGGCAACCACAAGCAGATCCCAGGCATCCACGGGGAAAGGTACACCTGCTCCCAGGGGCACCCCATCAGCAGCTACCCCCGTGCCAGGAATCACTCCCCTCCTCACGCCCCCAGTTCCGGTGGGCACGCCAGGTCCAACCGCAGTCCCGATAGCTACTCCAACCCCAACCCCTCCAGTGTCTGTAACCCAGCCAGACACACCCTCTGGGGTCGCACTCACCCTGTTTCCGGATGGAGCAGCAGCCTGCAACACTGCGAATCTGGACTACCTATCCTGCCCAGTGACTCCAGCACTTGCAAAAGTACTTGGCTCAGATCCCATCCCCGGTGTCCAGCCACTCTGCAGATGCAGTGATCCCTGGCAGAGCGTACACGTCTCAGTGCTGTCAGCAACTCCGACCACAGCAACTGTCGTAGTGACACTAAGCTGGGGCACTGCAGCAAGCTCGGAGATCACGCTTGCTCTCGTATATGACGGAAAATGGGAAGCAGCCAACACCTACTGCACCACACTTGGCCTCCAGTCCTCAATCTTTTCCCAGTCCCCACCTCTCTGCCCAACTGTGTCTCCCTGAAGAGACTCCCTGACCCGGCGCTCCGCGGCGGTGCCTAGCTACGCGGAGCTATCTGTCTGCGCCACCGCATCATGCGCCCAGAGCCTGCAGGCACCTTTGGGGGCTCCTCAAATATCTCCTCCAGCTCATAGCCAGCCCGTCTGGCTACTGCTGCACTGTCAGTGTTGGCTGCATCACAGAAGATGACTGCCGACTCTATCTGGGGCATCTGCGTCATCACCTGTTCTAGGGCCATCACAGCAGCCGTTACCAGCCCTTTGCCCCGATGCTCCTCTGCCAGCCAGTAACCAATGTCTCCCTCCCTGTCCTTGATCCGGAGCGCAACCCTTCCAGCTATCCTTGCTGGCTCCTCATCCATGACAATCTTGTACTCATAGGCCTCTCCCCGCTCCCAGCGATCATGGGCTGACAGGAGATCAGCAGTTCGCTCAATGAGAGTGGGCGGCTCGGCAGCCCAGAGCATCCAGTCGTGCAGACTGTTCCAGTTCTCCTCAATAGCACGCACCAGTGGCACCACGTCTCCGCCCTGAAGCCGGACCAGCCGTGCGCCCATGCCCGGCAACGGCAACACCTCTGGCACTGCTGGAGGCTTAGAAAACGGGTCTTCCACCTGCAAAAGTATGCCGCACTGCAGGGGCGTCCTGGACTGTCAGCACCCAAGAACCACTACACTTACTATCCATGCAAGGTGCTGAACGCTTTTCCCGGGTGAATCTGCTTGCAGATCCACTGTATGGGTACATCGAAATTACCAAACCCCAGCTTCCCGGAGCCAGCTGTGAACGGGACCTCCTGGACTCTCCGTGGCTGCAGAGAATGCGGAAAATCCACCAGCTCCAGTCCACCTGGTGGGTCTTTCCCACCGCAGAGCACACACGCTTCTCCCACCTGCTGGGTTCGATGCATCTGGCAAGCAGCTTTGCGCACCAGATAGACTCTTCCCTGCGCGCTGCCTTTCCCGACGCGCCCTCCCCAGCTCTAGTGGAAGAGACACTGCGGATTGCAGGACTGTTGCACGATGTTGGGCACGGCCCGTTTGGCCATTTTTTTGACCATGAGTACCTGCAGCAGTACCAGATGGATCATGAGGACATAGGCCGCCACATGGTGCTCAACGAACTGGCCGACCTGATCTCATCCCAGGGTGCAAGCCCAGCTGGACCGTTTGCACCAGGCGAGCATATAGATCCGCGCTGGGTGGCATGGATCATGGCACCTGCTGAGCTGGAAGGATATACCCCCCCTGGATGGCTGGCTGCATGCAAACCTATACTGTGTGGTCCAGCAACAATCGACAATCTGGACTATGTACGCCGGGATGCATACATGTGCGGCGTAAGCCTCGGTGCGGTAGATGTACAGCGGCTGCTTCATTACACCTTTGTCACCAACGGGACAACCGCGCTGCACAACAATGCTACCGGTGCCCTTGAGCTGTTTCTCGTAGCACGGCTCTACATGTACATGCAGGTCTACCTCCACCGCACTGGGCGCCGCTTTGATCTCTCCATGCACGAAGTGTTCGGCGACACCATTTCACAACTACTGCCTGGCAAGCCTAACGAGCATATGGAGATTTACCTCGATCTGACCGACTGGTCCCTGCTGGAGGCTGTGCGTACCTGGAAACACGAGCCACCAGGCTCTGAAAAGAGACGGCTTGGAGACGCCTGGCACCGGATAGTAAGCCGGGACCTGCCCTGGACACTTGCACACGAAGCACTCGTGCAATCGGGAGCAGACATCACACACCTGGAACAGGCGATCCGCTCTGAACTGCCCAGCAGCCTCTCAGGCCTTTCCTTCGTAGTAGACGTGGCGTCAACCAGCATTGCCCCATACAATCCCATGCATGAGAAAGGCATGGTTGCCATCTACGACCCCCTCCAGGATGGAGTGGTACTCAGCAGGACAGCCGACCTTATCTCCAGACTGCCACAGTACAACCAGATGGTGCGTATCTTCACCAAGGAGACCCAGCACATCACGGCACTGTCCGTGGCGTCGCGCCAGGTCCTGGCTCCAGTGCAGTCCTCGTCCCGTGGCGCCCTGGATCCGCTGCAGGGTGTACCGCTCGCTGGCTAGCTACGCGAGCACAGGCTCACGGGTGTAGCGCTGCCCCGTCCCGCCACCGCACTCGCCTTGTGGTGTGTGGATAGCGACAGAGTGCTCACTCCTGACGGGACAGGAGCAGTCAGCCCGTCTCCACTCCGCGAGCCGGTCTTCTGGGAAGCGCAGGAACCAGGTAGAGCAGAGAAACCAGAAAAAGCAGAAAAAGGCCAACCAGTGCCATTACCTGGCCGTAGAGTTGCAGGGAATGGGAAGCTGGAAAGGCATCCCCTATCTGCCCTCCCACCAGGATGCCAATCACATATGCACTGCTGCGCCCGGAAACAAGCAGGCCCCTGACAGCCCCAATCCCCACCGGTGAAACCCCCGCAGCCACAGTTCCATAAAGAGACAACAGCCACGGTGTGGAGGCACATCCAATCACAAAGAGTCCAGGCACCAGTAACAGGAGGTCTGGCCCTGTAGATGCCACGGCAACGACAATAAAACCAGCCGCCATGATTCCACCCTGCGCGGGCAGTGACATCTCCGCGATATACCGTCGCGGGAAGCGTCCCAGAACAAGTGCTGCCAGGAGTAGCCCAATTACCAGTGACGACTGCCTCACCCCTACAAATAGCCAGCCAGTAGCACCGGCAGCGGCAATCGTCACAGCAGCAGTGATGGCAACCGTTGCAAAGATCATGAGAAGCCGTGTAAAAAGTGTAACTGAGCTGACAAGGACGGAAGAGTAGCATGCTACGAATATCACTGCGGATAGCACCAGCAGCGCTAGCACCACCACCCAGGTGACACTTCCCATCAGGCCAAAGCTTCCATGGTGGGATGCAGTACCCAGTCCAGCAGTGGCGAGTGCCAGCGCCAGACACAGGGGAATGACTGCCCACCGCGCTGCGAGATCCCGTCTGGAAATTGCAGACTCTCCCTTGTCATACGAGAAAAACGCGTTCTTTTGCCCAGGAAAGAGCGCGACGGCAGAGAGCAGCACGGCCGCAAGCGCAAGGAGAACCACCAGCACACGCCAGCCCGCGACATAGGTCACTCCTCCACCAGACACAAGCACAGCAACAATACTCCACATCTCAAGCCGGAACATTCCTGCAGCAGTGCGGGATTGCATCCATGTCGCCACCTTGCCTGCCAGTATGGCTGTCAATAGACCAGCTCCAGTCCCCTCCACACACCCACCTGCAACAATCACAGGAAGACTGCCAGCTGCAGCCAGAACGCATGCACCCAGCACCAGCAGGGCCGCTCCAGTTGCAAAGCGCCGCCATGCTGGCAAGTCCGTCCAGAGCCGACGGGAAAGCGCCAGTACCATGGTAAGCAGGAGGAGATACGAGACCGGAAAGAGGGCTGGCTGTCCGAAACTTACTCCCATCTCGTGCGCAATTGGTCCCCGACAGATCAGCAT
>JAJZMA010000017.1 GCA_021850405.1 bacterium | reverse complement strand
CGTACAAGTCGGATGAGATCTATTGCTGCACAAAACTGCTGGGCAGACCGCCGTATTGGGTTGGCAAAAGCGCACTCTGGCATTTGTAGGGCAGGAAAGTGTGAGTATTGCCAGGAGAGCCCTGCGGCTCGTGACCTGCGCGTATGGTATCTGTAGGGGTTGCGGCGGTACCAGTGTAGGGTGGGTCTTTGCACTGGGCCGGCCTTCCACTGGTAGATTCAGGGGGCTGGTGTTTGCTGCGGGTTCAGTCAACGGCTGACAATGACACCCTTGCAGGATCCTGTGCGATGAGGCCTTCCTGGGAGAGTATGCGCCGCCATATGGCTACTGACGCTGCGTAAGTGGAGTCCATGCCGTAGTACGAAAGTCCCCGCGCCCCTAGCGTACGGGCCTGGGTAAGCGGCGTATCAGAAGCATAGTGGATGACGCCAAAATCTATGGGCAATTTTGAGAAGTTGACTGGCTGTCCCATCGGGTAGCGGTCGGGTTCACAGATCTCGAACATTGCGTTGCAGTAGGGCCCTGCCTCCATTTCAACAACGGTAAAGGCCTCCCGGTAATAGAAATCCAGGTATCCACGATTCTGCAGGAAGGTCCCTTTTACACTGACAGCGCGCTGGTTGTCGAGCCCGCTCCCAAACTGGAGGTAAGGCGCAATATCACTCACATCAAAGACGTTGTCAAGCCAGTAGGTTGAACCAGAGTGTTCGTCATGGATCACGTTGGAGATCATCACATCGCCAACGTCGGCATTGAGGCTCGCAGCCTTGCCAAGTATGTAGACGCCCTTCAGGTCCCCGATTGTCTCTGCAATCTCCCGCAGTATGTTGTAGGCGGCAAGTCCCAGTGGGTAGTCAATGTTGATCACCATGGCTTGGCTTTTGGCAAGGGCGGCGTGATCCACCGTGCCCAGTCTTCCATCAAAGCGGGAGGGGTCCAGCCGGTTGAGCGGCATGAGCTGTGCAGCCACATTCATCGCCGTGCGGTTGGCGACATTAACTACTCCAGCCTGGTGCTGCTCCTTGCGCAGCTGTGCCCTTCCAGCAGCATCTGCGGTAGCGGCGTTGAGGTAGAAGCGGGTGGCAAAGTAAAGAAAGTTGTTCCAGTTTCCTTCTGCATCGCCTGCCTCGAAGCGGTCCAGCTCGGAAACCAGGTAGGAAAGGCCGCTCTGCCGCACGAGCTGCTTGACCTCGTCTTCGTGTGCATGCGGGATTCCTGTAACCAGGTTCTCCAGGCTGTGGGTATTGCTGCTCACAAAATAGACTGGGCGGTCCAGCAGATTTTCAGACCGGACAACTCCAGTCACCTGTTGCCACCAGCGCCGGGTCACTTTTGCATAGCCCACCTGCGTGCCCCCCAGCAGCCTGATGCGCAGTGATTTTCTGCTCCCGCCCACCAGGGAGAGTGTCTGGCCAAAGCTGGTACCCCACAGCTCCAGCAGCTGTTGCCAGTCGTCTTCCCGTCCAGTGAGCAAGGCGTGCAGGTCAGCTGCAGGGGGAGGTGTAGCACCAGCCAGTGACTGCCCTAGCCTCTCGTCCTCCAGCTTTCCGAGCTTTGCGTTAATCTTGTTCCACTCGATCTGGTATGCGACCAGAGTTGGAACCAGGTCATCCACGTCTGAGGGGCTCGCAATGAGTACACCGAGAGTTTCGCCGCCATCATACCAGCGGCGTCTTCTGCCCGGCGCACTGGTCTCCTGCCACTGGTCAAAATCGGGATAGCCCTGCCGGTGAAAGATTTCTGCAGCCTGTGACATGACCACATGTCTGGTGCGGTGGATGGCCCAGGGCAGGCGGCGACACGCATACAGGAATGCTCCAAGATCCAGATCCGGACTCCCAGCCAGCGGGTGGAGGCTGGAAAGCATCGCCTTGTGGGACGCCTCCAGGACGCGAAGGCGGGTCTCACCGCTGGATTTCAGGATGGTGGAGTAGGTGCGGTGGTAGAGCGATACCGCCTCTGCCACCGCCATCTCTTCAGGGCTGGCATCCAGGCTGGTGGGTGCAATGGCAGGCGGGGTCACACTTGCCGTGGCTCCCTGGTGTTGTGTTTGCATCTGCCTCCTATTGTGGCCCGTGGAGGTATCCTCTGGAGCTATGACAGCGAGGATCGTGATCACTGGATCGGTGGCAAGGGATGTCCTTATGAGCTACCCGGGGCTGTTTTCGGAACAGTTTGTGGGCGATGCCGGCAAGATAAGCCTCTCGTTTCTGGTGGCCGACCAGGTTGTAAGGGCTGGTGGTACTGCAGCCAATATTGCCCATGGATGCGCCCTGCTGGGGGACAGGCCCGAGCTTGCGGTCGCAATCGGGGAGGATTTCCGGGAGGAGGGCGAGGTGCTGGTACGGAGGGGGGTTGACCTCTCCCGCAGCCACTGGAGCAGGCTTGCTACGGCAACCTGCTACATCACTACAGATCGTGCTGGTGCCCAGATTGCAAGTTTTTATCCTGGCGCCATGGCAGATTCCCGTGAGGTTCACCTGCAGTCACTCTCCCCTGCTGACTGGCTGCTGGTAACCCCAGGAGATCCCGCCGCTATGGAACAGCATCTCCGTGAAGCCTTTCTCCAGGGCGCCCAAATTCTCTTTGCCCCAGGACAGCAGCTCACCACTCTTGCGGGAGACCTGGTCGCCAGGTCGATTGGCCAGAGCAGGGTGGTGGTGCTGAATGAGTATGAGGAGGAGCTCGTTGTAGCTCACTGTGGCGCTTCGGTCGTGGAACTGGCCCCGGCCGGGAGTAGTGTTGTCATTACCCTGGGCAGAGACGGCTCGAAGGTGTATGAGGGTGGGGAAACTACACATGTGGCTGCTCTTGCCGTTGCCGGCCTGGTAGATCCCACCGGGGCAGGCGATGCGTTTCTGGCAGGGATGTCCCACGTGCTCGCAGCAGGCGGCTCTGCCGTGGAAGGCGCACGGTGGGGGACTGCCCTTGCATCCTTTGCACTGGAAGGACAGGGAGCACAAGGTTACCAGCCGGCCTTCGACGAGATTTTCGCGCGGTATCAACAGGTGAGGGGATAGCGCAGCCTTCTCCCGCTGGGGCTCGTGACCCCGGCGCGGCCACAGGCAGGCCCTTTGGGCAAGTTAGGGGAAAAATTGTCCGTCCGCAGTCTGCAGGCTCATCTGATACTTGGGAGTCGGAAAACTCGACAAAGAAAACCGGGGCTCGCCGTGCAGAACACAACTGCAGGAAGCTACGGGGCTTGTCTAAAGCAAACTGGGGTAGATGCGCATGAGAACTGGTAGCTGGTCGCCTGCGGCAGACACAGGGCGGGGGCTTTGCCTGGGGAATGGGAAGAGCCTCCTGCCGACTCATGTGGATCTGGGCCAGCAGCGCGTCCTGTGCGCTGTCAATGATGGGAGCAGGCATGGAGCTGGGTGAGACCCTCCACATGCCGCTTCCGCGGGCCGGTCACAGGGTAGCCCGGACTGCGGGTGGGCCAGGGCACCACACGGTCCCCCATTCTTCCTTGTTCTGCCCGGCACCATGGGTGGCGGAGTTGCCGAAAGCACCAAAAGGGAGTGCCTGGGAGTCGGGGCAGTGGGTTGCCCGACTGCGGCAACGCTTTTCTGGTCCCAGCTTTGAGGAGTTTTTGCGGGCGGTAAGGGGCTGGCAGATGAACTCCGCAAGACTGAAGCACTGCTGTGCAGAGCTCCTGGCAGATGAGGGGGTCCACAGATTCTCGTCTGAACCCCACCAGCACGCGGCCCTCCTGCTCGACTCGCTCGCTGCCGCGCCAGCCCAGGCTCCCGTTCTTTACCGTGGACTTGGATTTTTCATGCCCCAGGATGAGGTGGACAGGCGGTTCCAGGAGAGAGCCATATTGCGCTTGTTGCCGCAGTCGTTCACAGCCAGCCATGACATTGCTGCTGGCTTCGCTGGTGTTCCCTGGCAGGCGCACGAGGCCACTCCGGACGACTCCACCGGTGCAGCCATCTTCAGGCTGGCTCCGGGAAGCAGGTCGCTCCTCCTGGAGCCGTTCTCAGCCGAGGAAAGGTTCTGGATGGAAAACGAATGGCTTGCTGCAGGGACATTTGAAATTACCTCCTGCTCCTCTGACGGGGAGGGTCGCCTTCTGGTTGACCTGGTGCAAAGAGGGGGTGTAAAGAGCCTGCATGCCGGGCGGCGTAGGGGGGGGCCACCAGCTGCGTTGCATCCCTGACCCGTATCCACAGGAAACTCGCCCCTGACGCAGCAAACGGCGCAAGGGTAACTCCTTGGCCGGATACAGGGCTTACGGTTTTTTGGTGGGGGTGCAAGGGGCTGAAAGCGGTGGAACCACAGATGGGTAGCATCCAGGCCCTGGAGCAGTGGCGGAATCGCAGGTGCGGAACCATCCGGCAGCTCCACCGCCCTTACTGTGCTCATCTTCGTGCCACAGCGCGGTTTTACACCGTCGTCACTGGATTGTGCTTGACATGGAACACAAAAAAGACCGGGTTTAGGCTAGCAGGGGGATATGGTGATAGGTGCCGGCTGGGTGATCCCATAAGGGAATTGGGCTCTTCGCCTGGCGGTACAGGTGGCCTCCCGGGGGTGCAGACGGGGGGCCACATACGTGTCTGCCCTAAGACTATCGTTCTACCGCCCGGACTGACACTTTGTCCATCACGTCCCCTGGTCTAATCTGCTGGGCCACTTCCAGTCCCTTTATTACCTGACCAAAGAGGGTGTACTGCCTACCCAGCCTCTGCCGGTTGTCACTTATGGAGATGAAGAACTGGGATCCATTTGTATTTGGACCCGCGTTGGCCATTGCGACCGAGCCTAGAATGTATTCTCCCTTTATCGGCTCATCCTCGAACTGGTAGCCAGGCCCCCCCCGGCCGTTTCCGTCCGGGCATCCCGCCTGGATGATGAAGTTGTCCACCACCCGGTGAAACGTAAGGCCGTCATAGTAGCCGTCGTTTGCCAGAAAGACAAAGTTGTTCACTGCCTTGGGTGCAAGATCTGGATCCAGCATGAGCACGATCTCTCCCTTTGGGGTACTTATGGTTGCTTCGTACTTTTTGGAAGGATCGATTACCTCTTCGTAGTGCCGGTATGACTTTCTCATCCGCAAGAGTGTAATAGTCTCTGCACCCGCTCTGCTCGCTTTGGCACTGCGGGGGTGGCATTCCGGTCTGCCGCTTTCCAAAGGTTGTAGAGTTACCTACGGCTGGTGGCTTATGCACCCCAGGGCCTTTTCTGGTGGGTGACCACCTGCCGGAACGGTAACGAAAGGGCACATCAATGACGGTTTTACATGTGGGTAGCTGGGCTGCCAGTAAAGTTTTGGTGGTTTTTCCCAAAGTAGCTGGCCCACATTCTTGTAGCAGGTAGCGGAGGAGAGCAGGTGAATATCACAGTATGCGTCAAGCAGATCCCTGACCAGAGTATTCCTAGCGAGTTGCTTCCCGATTCCTGGCGACTACGCCGGGCAGATGTGAACGCAGTGCTGGATCCAGGGGATGAGTACGCCGTGGAGGCAGCGCTGAAACTGGCCGAGGCTACTGGCGGGGAGGTAACTGCCGTGTCCATGGGTCCTGCCCGTGCTGACGAGGCGCTGCGCAAGGCGCTCTCCATGGGGGTGCACAAGGCGATCCTGGTTACAGATGATGCTCTCGAAGGAGCCGCAGCCCTTGTAACGGCGCGCGTGCTTGCAGCAGCGATTCGCAAGAGCGGCGGCACCGACGTGGTCATTACCGGTACGGAGTCGACCGACGGCTACACTGGGGTGGTGCCGCAGGCCCTGGCAGAGCTGCTTGGTTCCAGCTCCCTTACATTTGCCAAGTCCGTGGAGACAGGCGGGGAGGGCATAACCATACACCGGCAGACAGACACCGGCTACCAGATAGTCACTGCTCCGTTGCCGGTGGTCGTCAGCGTAACTGCTGGAGCAAACCAGCCCAGATATCCATCCCTGAAGGGGATCATGGGTGCAAAATCCAAGCCGCTTGAGCACTGGTCGCTTGCTGACCTGGGGCTGGACGGAGAGGCGGTGGCCAGCTCCCAGCGCGTATTTTCTGTGGTCGCAGCCCCGGAAAAGCAGGCTGGCGAGCTTATTTCGGATGATGGAACCGCGGCAGGGCGCATTGTAGAGTTTCTTGCTCAACTGAAGGTGATCTAGATATGAACGCTGGTCCGATCCTGGTATTTGGTGAGGTGGAGGACGGCAGGGCCGCTCCGGTTTCTCTCGAACTTGCGTCCCAGGCGCGCAGACTCTCTGATGCAGTGGTCGTGCTGGCCTATGGGAGCAGTACTGAGGGGGTGGACAAGGCGTTTGCCAGTGCCGGGGCAAGTGCCGTGCATCTGGCCGAACATCCTGTAGCAGACAGGCTCATCGGGCCCTTTGCTGCTGCGGCGATGGCATCCCTCGTGGGCGCCGTTTCGCCGAGAGCGATCCTGATCGGCGCGACTTATACCGGCAGGGACGTGGCAGGACGACTTGCGGTTCGCGCCCGACTGGGTGTGATAGCCAATGTGATTGACCTTATGGACAAGGACGGCCGGCTGGTTGCGCTAAACACCATTTTTGGCGCTACCCAGATTGTTGAGTCCGGATTTACCTCATCTTCTCCGGGCATCTTCCTGGTGCGCCCCAAATCATTTGAGGTGGCTGCACATGAGGGGGACGTTGCAGTTTCGCGCCTGGAGCCTCCAACTGATGTGCAGGATAGCGCAAGGATCATTGAGAGTCACTCTGAGACTAGCACCGGGCCGGGCCTCGAGGAGGCACCGGTTGTAGTGAGTGGCGGCCGCGGGCTTGGGGACGCGAGCAATTTTGCCCTGTTGACCGAGCTTGCCCGCCTTACCCATGGGAGTGTTGGAGCCAGCCGGGCTGTGGTTGACGCTGGATGGGTGCCTTACTCCATGCAGGTCGGCCAGACCGGCAAGACAGTCAAGCCAACTGTTTACATTGCCTGTGGGATATCTGGTGCCATGCAGCACACCGTAGGCATGAAAGGGGCAAAGAACATCATCGCTATCAACCGGGACCAGGATGCACCCATCTTCAAGCTCGCCGATCTTGGCGTGGTTGGCGACTGCCTGACTGTGCTACCAAAAGTGATCGAAGAGATAAAGGCAAGACAGCAGCAGGGCTAGCCCGGTTCCACCCAGTTTGAGCATGGCTACTCCACTCCCATCTGGGAAATCTGCGCATACTCTGCCTCTGAAAGCTCCAGCGCTTCTGCTTTCATGTTCTCTTCCAGGTGCTCGACGGACGAAGTTCCAGGAATGGGCACCAGTACTGGCGAGCGGGAGAGCAGCCACGCCAGTGCAACCTGGGCAGGGGTTGCGTTCAGCTGGGTTGACAGTCGGGCAAGGGGACTGCCCTCGGATGCCAGGGCGCCGGTTGCAATGGGGAACCATGGAAGAAATGCGATTCCTTCTTCCTCGCAGTATTCCAGCACAGGCTCGGAGCGCCGGATCATTACGTTGTACAGGTTCTGGACGCTCACTATCTCGACCATCCTGCGCGCCTCCTGGATCTGGCTGACGCTTACCTCAGACAGCCCGATGTGCCGGATCTTTCCTTCCTTCTGGAGTGCGGCCAGTTCCCCTATCTGCTCTGCCAGTGGCACAGATGGGTCTACACGGTGAAGCTGGAACAGGTCGATGGTCTCCAGTCGCAGCCGTCGCAAGCTCATCTCGCATTCCTGGCGCAGATATTCGGGCCGCCCCAGCGGATGCCACTCATCCGGGCCGGTTCGCGCCAGCCCTGCCTTGGTAGCAATGACCAGGTTTTTGGGATAGGGGTACAGCGCTTCTGCAATCAGCTCTTCAGCCACATAGGGGCCGTAGGAATCTGCGGTATCAATAAGGGTCACTCCAAGCTCAACTGCGCGTTTTAGAACCAGAAGCGCGGCATCCCGGTCTTTTGGTGGCCCCCAGACACCAGGTCCCGTAAGCTGCATGGAGCCAAACCCGAGCCGGCGGATGGAAAGGGAGCCCAGTTCAAATGTTGTCGGGAGGGTTGCTGTTTCCGGGCCAGTCTTGTCAGTCATCGTATTCTTCTCTTGATTTTGAGTATGTGGTTGGTGGATGCTGCAGCAGCCCACTTGCCTGAGAATATCAGGAAGATGACCAATAGGTTATACCCTTTATACATCTTTTATTATATCCTGTGGTACGGTTTTTGCTAGCCACGCCCCTGGGGGCGTGGCTAGCCAGATCACTGGGAGCGATCACGGTCCCGAGACAATGGTGAAGGTCCAGGTAGAGTTGTAGGGCTGGGCATAGGAATTGGCTGGGATCGCGGTCGTAAAGTCGATGGTGACGCTGGCGGGCCCTTCCCCGGTGCTTGCTGCTGAGTTGTAGATGGTGACTGCTGCTGGTGCTGTTGAGCCAGCCGGAACAGCTATCGGGGTGGTGTAGCTTACTGAGTTGGATGGGAGTACGCAGTTTCCGCTTGCAGCAGCAGCAGAGGCACCAGTAACGGTCGTTGCGGTCGTGGGGAGGGTATGGGTTCCAGTTGTAAATGTTGTGGACGTAAGTGTGATGTTCCAGCCAGCGCCAGTGCCAGTCATGTCACTTGGCGTAAGCACGAGCGAGCCTGATGCAGACTGGTTTAGCCCATTTAGCGTAGGGGCGGGTACTGTGACTGTGGTTGGGCTGGTAAGGGAAAGTGAGCCAGCACTGCAGGCGTTGGTTGCCTGGCTTATCGTGGCTGAAGTGCTCGTTGCATATGTGGTGTTGCCGCTGTAGACAGCTTCCAGCGTGAAAGGGCCGCCTGTAGTGGGGAGTGTTGAAGTACACGTAGCGGCAGCTTCGTAACTGGGGAGGCTGCCCTGCGCGATGGTAACAGCACTGCAGAGGGTTGTACCGCTGGTGACATTGGTAAATGTCACCGTGCCGGTGGGGGTAGGATTGCCGCTCCCACCAGACACAACCGCAGTGAGCGTGGGCATGGTAGCAGGGCTGGCAGAGGAGGTAAGTGTCGTGGTGGTTGCAAGCAGGGTTGGGGTTCCGTACTGCAGGATCTGGGTCTGGTCGTAGGTGCCGTTGTTGTAGTAACCAGCTGAGATGCAGAAGTTGCCAGACGAGCTCACAGGGCACGAGATCCCCTGGGGCTCGTTGGTCTGGGAGGTGGATGAGTCCAGAGTGGTGCTGGTGTCGAGGGTCCAGCTGGAGCCGCTATAGGTGAGGATGGTGCTCTGGTACGGGGTTCCATTCTGGTATTCGCCTGAGGCCTGGCAGTCTGTGGTGGAGGTGCATGAGACTCCTTCGACATAGTTGTTGACGCTGCTGCCGCCATCTGGTACCGTCATCGGCGCTCCCCAGGAGCCGGTCCATTCATAGATCGTGTTCTGAAGCGTGGAGCTGCCGCTGCTTATGTCGTGGTACCCACCCGCCATGCAGAAGGTGGTTGACACACAGGAGATGCTGGTGGTGAGCTGGCTGCTTCCCCATCCGGATCCTGCCGTCATGGCGACTGCTGCCCCCCAGGAAGTAGTCCATTCCTCTGCCATCCCCACCTCGGAGGAGCTGTAGTAGCCATCAGTCATGCAGAAGGTGGTGGCGGTACATGAGATGCCCACCAGTATGTCGTTGGTGGAGCCTGAAATGTCGGTTGATGTCAGGTTGGCCCAGGAGCCGGTCCACTCAGGGGTCCAGGTCTGGTAGTTGGCAGTCCCATGGGCAGACGAGTTTTCGAACCCGGCTGCCATGCAGAAGGTGGATGAGAGGCAGGAGACACCAAAGAGCCCCTCGCCAGACGTGGATGGACCCGTTGGAGCGACTGAGGTCCAGGCGCTTCCGTTCCAGTCCTCTGCTAGTGCAGCATCCGCAGTTGCAGGAAGGCCTGATGAAGAGCCAGAGAAGCCAACCGCCATGCAGAAGGTGGTGCTTGAGCACGATACGGCCCAGAGCTGGCCGGTCAGGGCTGTCCCGGTGACATTGCTCCAGCTGGTTCCGTTCCACTCCTCTGCCAGGGATACATTGGTTGAGCCTTCGTAGCCAACTGCCATGCAGAAGGTGGAGCTAACACACGACACCGCCTCGAGGAAGTTGTTGGCGCTGGCGACGTTGGGTACTCCAGTGACATAGGCCCAGCTCGAGGCCGCCTGGACCGACAGCGGCGCTGCCAGGACAAGCAGGGCAATAGCGAGGCTTCCTATGGTGCACAGGGCACGACGGCTCAGGGTGATCACAGGAATATTATCCCGGAGACACTCGGGATAGTCTCCACAGCGGGGTCACAGGCTGGCAACAGAGCTGTCGTACCTTGGCTCGCCGCAAGCGCTCCACTTGCGGCGAGAGTTCCCTGAGTAGCGCGGTTTACTCTCCCGGCTGCAGGGTGGTCCCCTGGTTTTTTTCTCTTCTGGACTATCCCTGCTGGTGGCCCAGCAGCCGGAGGGTGGCCTCGAGTCGGAGCGCTGCATCTGCCCGAAGGTAGCCTTCCCGGATTGCGGGCGCAAGGCTCTTCTGGGCTGCGTAGCGGCGAAGCGAGTTGGCCTCAAGGCTGTCAGCCACTAGCTGGAAGATCGTCAGTCTTTGCTTTTCCATGTACTCAATGTCCCGCTTGCGAACGGACGCGACACGGACAGTTTTGTCCATTTTTTTGCAGGGGGAGAGGTTGTCCCAGTGCGCGTTGAAATTGAGTGGCGGCCAAATGACATCCTGGGCTACACCACGCGTCGATTGCCTTCTTCCGCGCATCACTCCTGTTTGAGAATGAGAAAGCGTGGTCAAAGGTTCGAACCAGTGCGCGCAGCCTCATCCTGCACTGAGAGCCCTTGCTCTGGCTTGCAGATCGGAGCATGGCCGCGGCAACCCACCTCACAGGTGGCCTTGGTCATTCAGTTTTGATGTTGCTGGTGCTGGTGCTGGTGCGTGTGGGAGTATCTCAACCGTTGACTCATTCAATAGCATTTGTTGCCCGCAACGTTCAGACAGGAGCGTGCGTCTCTTCAGTTCGCAGGCTGGTCAGTGTTGCTTTTTGCCATCGGGCCAGTACCTGCCAGCTCCATGTAGAGGCCCCTCGTGTATACAGATGGATATGGCGCTACGACCAATCGATGGTGGAGCCAGAGGATCCTAGTTCAGTCCGGAGCGTGACGGGGAATCAAATACAAGAGGGTTGTGTGCACTGATCGCTTTGGTGCTCGCGCCCTCCAGTACTGTCCCTGCGAGTCGTTGCCTGAGGTATGCGAGTCCATCGTTGTCACGTGTTTCGATCAGTTTGCGTGCTACCAGGTCCAAGCTGCGTCGTGTGCTGGCGTCATCAATGCGGTCGCCATTGAGCATCTTCTTGCGTATGTCTGCCAGGAGACGGATCATCGCGTAGTGGATGTCGTTCCATGTGGCAGGAACACCAACCGCAAGCGGCCGCACCATGCCCCCCGCGGCAAGTGCTCTGTTGGTGGCAGATCCGGCAAACAACCTCGCAGTTACTTTGTCAGTGTCAGGATCAAACGCCCGCCGAAGAGAGTCCTCGGCCAGGATGAGGTAGGCATGAGGAAAGTTGCCCATGCGGGCGCGTTCGAACACGACGGCCGAAGGGAAGGTGTTGCGCAATCGCGCAACAGTCGCGCGTGCAGCGTCGGCAGCCCCGGGAGAGATGCGGACTTCCGGAATTTGTCTGGTACGGTTTTCCTCGAGCAGGTGCGAATGTGCGGCAACGAATTCTGACACTTCGCTGGCCTCCATTTGCGTCAACCCGTTCGCATTAACCTGGATGGAGAGGTGGGACACCCATCCGTGCGTGTCCGACGGCCGGAAGGGTGAGAACGGAGGTTCCTCATCCAGCAGGTACAAAAGCACTCCGACCCATCGGGCATCTCGCGTCATCTCGGCCGGGGTACGTGTTTCAGGCATGACGGTATGCTATCACGCCGACACAGACATCATGCCGACAGAGCGGACAGCCAGAGGGGTTCCACAACAAAGCGGACCAATGGGTCATTCAACAAATGGGCCATCCAACCCACACAGCAATTACAGACAGCCCTGATTGACCCCTGTGATTGTCCTTCGGCTGTCCCTGGTCTTGACGTATAGTGGCCTGCATGAGAGACACCGCCGTGGTCAAAAACCTTCTTGCGAAGCTTCCCGGGTTGCCAGCCGATGAAACTACCAGC
>JAJZMA010000041.1:9333-12105 GCA_021850405.1 bacterium | reverse complement strand
GGAGCCAGTGCAGGGGTACAGGTCACTGTTCCCCCCTTGCCAGCAGCTGCATCATTGAGAGGGGCTCTGGCCATGCTGTCTGCCCGCGAGACCAGCAGGACCGAACTTCAGTACCTGAGGTAGCCCGGTACCCGGCTGCAGGAGCAGGGTTGCTGCATGTATCTGGTTCTGGAGTGGTTCTGGCCGACGGAATAGGGCGATAATGAGGACGGTATGAATTCCTGCAACCTGGCTGTAGCGCATCGCTTGCCTGCCGCTGTGCCTGCTGTGCTCCGGGCATGGGGACCAGCATGAATCTGGTTGTTTCATACCTTTCAACGTTCTGGTCCGGAGTGACCTGGAGAGATGCGATAGACATCATCGTTGTTGCGGCAGTGCTCTACCAGATTCTCAAACTTATCCGTGGCACCCAGGCTGTGCAACTTCTGGCAGGGCTGGCCATTCTTTTTGCCATGGATTTTTTCGCGCAGCAGCTACACTTGAGGCTGCTGGACTTTATTTTCAACAACGGCTCCCAGGCGATAGTGATCGCTGTCGTCGTTCTCTTTCAGCCAGAGCTACGGCGAGCGCTGGATCAGATGGGACGCCTTGGGATGATCCGGCCCCTGGCCCACCATAACGTGGCACTGCAGCAGACGATTATCGGTGAGGTCTGTCAGATGGCATTTTTTCTGTCAGAACACCGGCAGGGAGCCCTGGTTGTGTTTCAGCGGGAAACCGGTCTGGAGGATATTGCTACAACTGGGGTACACATTCATGCCGAGGTTTCCGCAGAGCTGTTGGAGACCATATTTCATACTGGATCGCCCCTGCATGACGGGGCAGTGATAATCCATAGCGGGCAGATTCTGGCGGCTGGATGTGTGCTTCCCCTGGCTGAGGGTAGTACCAGGGGTGGAAGGCTCGGCACCCGCCATAGGGCTGCACTGGGTCTTACCACACGGGGGGACGCAATCGTGGTGATAGTCAGTGAGGAGACTGGAGCTGTGTCACTGGCGCTTGCCGGGAGGCTGCTTCGAAACCTGGACCAGGAGACTCTCCGCTCAGTCCTACTCTCAGAGTTGGGCGCGCAGGTGCATGGACCCCGCAGTCATGTGTTCCCGTTTGGCCATCAGGTGGCTGCGCCGGCGGTACGGAGGAAAACGGCTGTCTCAGGGGCGGGACCAGACACCCCTGTAGCTGCTCCTGTGGCAACTTCCTCCAAACCCACTCATGGACAGGAGGAAACTGATGCCTGACATCATCGCCTCCAACTTTCGCCTGAAACTACTCGCAGTGGTGCTTACACTGGCCATGTGGGGCGCGGTCGCGTACAGTAGCAACCCTCCCGGGCTAATCACTGTTTCGGTTCCGGTCCCGCAGAGCCCCGCAAGCATCCCGTCGACATGGATCCTTATGGCTCCGGTGCTGCCCGTGCATGTTGAGGTGACCGGTGCGCAAAGTGATCTGAACGGATTTCGCGTTTCCGACATAGTTGCTACAGCGGATTACGGTGCTATCCGGCATGCCGGAGTCCAGGAGATTCCTCTTTCACTGGTGAACTATGACAACGCGGTTCAGCTGTACCAGCCGCCCAAGGTAGTGCAGGTAGATGTTGAGCCCATGGGCTCCAAGCAGATTCCAGTAACAGTTGTCGTCGCGCAGCCTCCTCCTTCTGGGTTTCATGTGCAGACGGCTACCGCTTCCCCTGCCACCATCGTTATTAGCGGACCGAGTGGCCAGCTGAGCCGTGTAGTTGCCAGTGCTCCGGTGGTTTTGTCCAACCAGAAGGCAAACCTCGTGGAGGACGTTCCGGTACGGCTGACTATAGATGGGCGTCCGGTTGGGGACATGTCAGAGAGCCCGCCTACGGTCCAGGTAACGGTAACCATCGTGTCTGCCAACACTACTCGTCTTTTAGGGGTCGTACCTTCCCTGGGTGGAACGCTGCGGGCAGGGCTGCAGCTACAGAGTATCTCACTGACTCCGGCAGCAGTGACAGTGTTTGGGCCGGAAACAATACTCAACGCCCTGACCAGCCTGTCCACCTCTCCAATAAACCTGTCGAGCCTTGCGGTTGGGAGTCAGAGGGCAAGCCTCTCCATCTCGCTCCCTGCTGGGGTTACCCTGGTCACGTCTACTGGCAGCCAGAGCAGCTCCGGGACAGTCATTGTCACTATCGTTGTCGGGCAGATAGTCGTGCCGGCAAGTCCTACTCCAACACCGGTTCCATCCCCGTCCCCTGTCTCCAGTCCTTCGCCAACAGCCGGGTCGGGGGCGGGCCCGACAGCGACCCCATGACCAGGCGCTCGCAGGTCCTGGCTTGCAGCCTGTTTACTCTCCAGTGTCGCCCGGGTATTGTTGTAACTGAACCTGTACGGAGGACGTTGTTTTAGCCATGTGCGGCATTATTGGTTACGCGGGGGTGAATCCCGCTACTCCGATCCTGGTGGACAGCCTGCGCAGACTTGAATACCGCGGATATGATTCTGCTGGAATAGCTGTCCTGGGTGCGTATGGCGACCGGGCTACTGTTTTCAAGAGCGAGCGAAAGGTGGATGACCTGGCCCTGCGCCTCTCGGCCGAGGGGGTGCCCCTGGGCCACGTAGGGATAGGCCACACGCGCTGGGCCACCCATGGCAATCCAACACTTGTCAACGCGCACCCACATACAGACTGCACTGGCAGGATCCACCTGATTCACAATGGCATTATTGAGAACTATGCCCCTCTGAAGGCTGGTCTCATGGCAGCTGGCCACCACTTTTCCAGCGATACGGATACTGAGGTTGT
>JAJZMA010000041.1:4534-9323 GCA_021850405.1 bacterium | reverse complement strand
CATCTAATTGAGGATAAATATGATGGAGATCTTTCGCTTGCTGTGCGCCTGGCTCTCAACGCCGTAAGTGGGGCGTATGCACTTGTCGTTGTAGCTGAGGATCAGCCAGACGTCATCGTCGGGGCGCGCCTCAATTCGCCACTGGTGGTTGGAACGAGTGGGGGAGATGTCTATATCAGCAGCGATCCGGCTGCCTTGATTCCATATACACGCGATATTTTCTATCTCGGGGAGGGGCAGATAGTAACCGGCAGCGAAGGGGGGATAACCGTGACCACGCTCGAGGGAGAGGTGGTAAAGCCTTTGTTTACGCGGGTGGAATGGGATGCAGAGCAGGCTGAAAAAGGGGGTTTCCCCCATTTTTTTCTGAAGGAGATTTACGATCAGCCTGAGTCGGCGGTCAACTGCATGAGAGGGCGGGTAGCAGCAGACGGAGGGATCACCCTGGAGTCCATTGACGGGATGCCAGAGGTTACCACTGCGACTATCATCGCCTGCGGAACTGCAAGATACGCTGGAATGGTTGGCAGGCTTGCCCTGGAACGGCTTGCCGGCATCCGTACTGATGTTGTCGAGTCCAGTGAGTTTCGCTACTGCGACCCTGTAATACAGAATGGGCATCTGGTGGTAGCCATCTCGCAGTCAGGCGAAACTGCAGACACGCTGGCAGCGGCCAGGGAGGCGCGCTCGCGGGGAGCATACGTGATTGCAGTGACCAATGTACAGGGGAGTGCGCTTACCCGGATTGCAGATTCAGTGCTGTACATGCAGGCGGGCCCAGAAATATCGGTAGCTGCAACCAAGACCTTTGTGACGCAACTGCTTTGTGTAATCATGCTCGCAGCTGCGCTCGGGAGGATGACCGGAGCCATTACTGAGGAGCAGATCCATATTCTCGGTTCTGAGATGCTCGAGCTGCCAGACCGGATGACGAGGACGCTTGAGCTGCAGCCTGCGGTGGTCAAGATTGTAGGCAGGTATGCCCACCTTCGCCAGGCAATCTTTATCGGGCGGGACGTCAATGTGGCAGTTGCCCTGGAAGGGGCACTCAAGTTGAAGGAACTGGCCTATGTGTATGCAGAAGGGTATCCTGCGGGAGAGTTGAAGCATGGCCCGATAGCATTGCTGGAGGCATCTGTGCTGGTGATAGCGCTGGCGACCCAGTCATCCGTACTGCCAAAGCTGGTATCCAACGTTTCTGAATGCAGGGTCAGGAATGCCCCTGTAATGGGAATAGTTACTGAGGGTCACAATCCGTTCTCTCCTGGAGAGCTGGATGAAGTGCTGGAAGTACCTTTTTGTAGTGAATTGCTGGCTCCAGTGATCAACGTCATCCCGTTGCAGCTTTTCGCCTACCATACTGCCGTGGCGCGCGGGTGCAATGTTGACCAGCCGCGAAATCTGGCAAAGTCGGTAACGGTAGAGTAGTGGAGGTCACGTACCCCCCATTCCTAGGCGTCGATGTTGTTTCAATCGACAGGGTTGCGCGACTGGCAGCAGGCAAGCGCTTCTGTGAGCGGATTTTTACGGATCTCGAACTAACAGAAGCTAACGGGCGCAGTGAGCGGCTGGCAGCAGCGTTTGCTGTCAAAGAGGCAGTGCGCAAGGTGTATGGATCTGCGGGTGTGTCGCCGCTTCCTGCCTTCTCGTCAATCGAACTACGACATGGTGTCAGGGGTGCTCCATATGTACATGTGGATGGAGCGCCTGTAGGGTGCTCGTTATCCATCAGCCATGAGCAGGGCCTTGCAGTTGCAGTCGTGGCCATGGTGTCGGCCGGCCTGTACAACCAGACAGCTACGCTGCTCGACGTGAGTCTGGGTCCGCAACGCGAATTGGCGGCGGGTAAGGCGGTTATGTCCTGCAGTCTGCCCGCGAGGCCGCTTGATGGGCATAAGGGAACCTTTGGAACCGTCCTGGTGATCGGTGGGAGTCGCGGTCTGTCGGGAGCCCCCTATCTGGCTGCGATGGGTGCTGCGCGCACTGGAGCTGGGATGGTGCGGCTTATGGTTCCGCAGGATATCTATCCAGTGGTAGCTGGAAAATGCGCTGAGGTTATGGTCTACCCATTGCCTTCAGGAAGCGATGGTCAAGTAGGGGAAGGGGCCCTCCGGGCAGTGGAAGAACAGATGCAAGGCATCAGTGCGGTTGTAATCGGTCCTGGGCTCGGAACCGGATTGCCTGCAATGAGAATGCTGGCGCAGCTACTGGAGCAGTGCCATGTTCCAGTAGTGGTCGATGCTGATGCACTGAACCTTGTAGCAAGGCACGGCCTTTCCTTTGGGGGTGGTGTGGGTGTCAGGATAGCGACACCACACCCTGGGGAGATGGCAAGACTGTTGGGCAGGACGGTTGCGGATGTTCAGTCGGACCGGATTGGCGTTGCTACGGGATGTGCCGCTGAGCACGGGATTGTGGTTGTTCTCAAGGGAAGCGGCACTGTGGTGTCGAGCCCAGACGCGGAAGTGTGGGTGGGCCCAAAGGGAGTGGTGTCACTGGCAACAGCTGGCAGCGGGGACGTGCTGGCTGGGGTCCTGGGTGCCCTGGTGGCGGCGAAAGATTACGAGGCTGGACGCGTCGCCGGGGGCGTTGCGCTGCATGCTGTTGCTGGCATGCTTGCCCAGCAGGGGCACGGTATCGCCGGGGTGCTGGCGTCAGACCTTCTTGATGTCCTGCCAGCAGCTCAGGAGCTGTTGCGGGCCCGTCTGAGTCGCCAGGTGGATATGTCAGGGAATGGTACAGGAGGCTCCACGCCTTCCCGGGGGGGCCGGAGTTGAGGCCCCTGCTCTCGGGGACCCCCTATCAGGGTGGGGCCACAGCTCCTATGGCTGGAGCGGGCTACCGGTCACACCGCGGGAATGGTGGCTCTGGTTTGACGGACAACAAGATTGCTGAAATCGACACCGCCGCACTGCGCCACAATTTTCACCAGATCCACTCTCGCCTCAAAAGCGGTACGGCGGTGATGGCCATGGTCAAGGCGAACGCGTACGGTCATGGCATCGAAACCGTAAGGCCATGTCTGGAGTCCGCTGGAGTACAGTTTTTTGGCGTTTCTTCTTCCCAGGAGGCGCTGGAGTTGCGGGCCCTTGGCTGTCGTAGCCGTGTAGTTGTTGTGGGGGGGACTGTAGTTTCTGACTGGCCCCTCCTGGCCGCCCAGCATGTTGAGGTTGCAGTTCATAATCCCGAGCAGCTCTCGGCATTGCTTGGCTGGCAAGATTCCGTGGCGGAATCCTTTCGGGTGCATATCAAGTTTGACACTGGGATGAACCGCATTGGGCTGCCAGCACGGGACGCGCCAATGGTGCTGCAGAAACTGTCTGATGCTGGCTGTTCGGAGAGGGTGGCTGGCGTTTTCACACATTTTGCCGATGCCGACAACGCTGGCTCAGACTTTACGAGACGGCAGCATACAGGATTTGTGCCGGCCGTTGCTGCCGCACGCAAACTCACTCCCTCAGCACTCCTTCATTGCTGTAATACGGCAGCCACCCTGCTCTATCCGGAATTTCATCATGACATGGTGCGGCCGGGCCTGGGTTTGTACGGATATGGCCCAGAAGGAGTCTGTGATCTGCGTCCGGTTATGACTGTGCGGGCCATGGTAACCCAGGTTAAGAAAGTTGCTGCTGGCGAGTTTGTAGGCTACGGCTGTACCTACCAGGCACGGGAGGACATAAAGGTTGCGACTGTGTGCGTGGGATACGCAGACGGCGTGCACAGGCTCCAGGGCAATCGGGGCGCTGTTGTGCTCGCTGGCGTCCGCTGTCCGATCATCGGCGCGGTGAGTATGGATCAGATAACAGTTGACTGCAGCAGGGCTGATGCCGTACATGTGGGGCAGTGGGCGACGCTGGTGGGGGAGGGTCTCTGGGCAGAAGAGGTCGCGCGGGCATCGGACACAATCAGTTATGAGGTCTTGACCTCGGTGTCTGCACGCGTCAGGCGGGTCGTGCCAGGCACCGCAGTTTGACCCTTGCTGCCACGCTGTCCTGTACGGCTCTCTTCCCACCAAAGGTGCACAGGTGCCATGCCAGGATAAGCAGGTGTCTGGCCACCACATGTCAGCTCAATCGGCATTCCAGTGAACCCTGCTGAGCCGCCAAGGCGCTGGTTTGGTCTAACCGCATCGATTGCTGTACTGCTTGGCGTAGCTGTCTTGATGCGCGCCAGCCAGAATATGGCGCAAACCACTTTTCCCCTGGTTGGCGGAGATTTGCTCCATATGTCGACAACCGGTGTCGGGATTCTTGCCGCTGGTAGTGCAGCAGTTGCTGTTGTGTCAATGGTTATGTTTGCATCGCAGCTCCAGCGCAGACAGCTGCTGGGGGCGCTTCTTGTTGCACTCCTGCTTATGGGTATTTCCTTGCTTCTCATCGGTGCCTCGCACTCAGTGCTGGTTCTGGCAGTGGCCGTCTTGCTGCTTGGGCTTGCTTCTGGAATTGTGGGACCAACATTGTTGACCACAGTCGGGAGTCTGAAGGACCAGGACCCTGTGAAGGACGTGCGGGATCAGCCTATAGCGTTGCTTAGCGTTGCCCTAAGCACTGGATTGGCTATTGGACCATTTGCGGAGATGTCTCTCCTGGTTGGCACTGGTGGAAGCATCCGTTATGTATTCAGCTGGTTTGCACTGGGCCCGCTCGTGGCAGCATTGCTCGTAGCTGTCGTTATGGCAAGAAGATCCACCTGGTACCGCATCCGCAGGGGTGCTAGCCTTGCAGGGCACATAAGCGAGGCGCTTCCCCTGACGCCAGACGGGATAGCAACCGGTTTGCTCGGGCCTAGT
>JAJZMA010000041.1:0-4524 GCA_021850405.1 bacterium | reverse complement strand
TATTCAGGAAGACGGTGCAGGAGAGCGAAAGCCGGAAGGGAGGCATGACTCGCGGGTGTCTTTTGCAAGCGCCCTGCATGATCGCGGGTTCCAGCTTGCGCTTCTGGGTCAGTTGATCTACGCGGCGCCGTTTTCTGCAGTCATTGTGTTTGGAGCTCTTTTCGAACGCCATGGATACGGGATGACTGTCGCTCAGGTACAGGTAGCTTTTGGGCTGTTTTTTGTTGCGTCGTTTGCTGTCCGCCTCGCGCTTGCCTCCCGGTCGCAGATCCGCCACAAGGTTGGATGGCTGAAGGTCGCGGCGCTGACCACAATAGCTGGGCTTGTGCTCCTGGCCTCTGGGCACAGTGGAGTACA
Source organism: bacterium (assembly GCA_021850405.1). Lineage (GTDB taxonomy): Bacteria > Chloroflexota > Dormibacteria > Aeolococcales > Aeolococcaceae > JAJZMA01. The sequence continues at coordinate 4,167 of JAJZMA010000041.1, read as the reverse complement.
ACTGATGGTTGCCATGGCAGTTCTGGGCATACCGCACGGGCTTACCTTTCCCTTGGCGATGGCCCTGGTCGCTGAGCGCCGCGGGCACAGGGAACTCGCTTCACTCAATGCCCACATCTATGCAGTTTTGCAGGTGGTGAGCATGGCGCTCCCTCCGCTGCTGGGTGCCACTATTGCTGCAGCTGGGTTCAGGGTAGCCTTCCTCCTCCTGATCCTTCCTGTTGTTGTATGTGGTGGAATGTTGCAGTGGCGTGCCGGGCCCAGAGGGTCTGCCCCTCTGCCTCCACTCGTCAATTGCTGAGGTTGACATGACAGGGCAGCTGGCCCGGTCCAGCAACCCTACAGACTTGCCGAGAATGGCATTTTCTGGCGTTGGGGTCTGTGAGTTGGGTTGGAGGTGCAGTAGACGGCTCCTGATGGTAGCCAGGCCCGCGTCTACACGGCCCGTTCCGGTGTGCGCAGTGTCAGGTTTGTAGAACTTTTGGAGGCAGGGCTGCTGTACGGCTCGCGCTGGAACAAGGGGATAGCTGGCGACGAGGCGTTGTACTTGCCTTGATTCCCTCGCGTTGCAAGCTGGAGAAATCCCAGAGCGAAACCGGCAGCTCATCTCGTGCCGGGCCGGAGAGCAGATGATGAGACCATTGGGCGTGCATGCCCTGGGCAGTGGATGGGTACGCACCTCCTGAGGGTGCTGCCAACCGTACGGCAGGTGCGTGTACCATGGGCCCCATGCGACCGCTGACAGTGTCCATCAACGTCTCCAGGGGGCGCGAGGCCGTGTACGATTACCTCGATCTCATGACCCACCATGAGCTGTTCACTGATCACATGATGCGGAAGTGGCGCTATCACGGACCCGAGCGTGGGGTTGGGGCGAAGGCCAGTGTCGAGGTGACGCTCGGCGGTCATTCGGAGCAGGTGGAGATTGAGGTAATCGAGACCGAAGCTCCTGCGAGGAGTGTCGAGCGCACTATCGGTGCTGGCGGCCGCCGCGTTTCCACTGGCACCTACACACTGGTCATTTTGCCTGGCGGGGGCACCTGCGTGACTTTCGAGTACGCATGGCGCGAGGCCCCATGGAACGAACGGCTCGCCGCACCGATGATACGCGTAATAATGCGCCGTGCTCTTGAGCGGGCAATGGAGCGCCTGGCGGAGCAGCTCGATGCTCCCGAGCGCACTGATCCAGGGGCGCCAATCAAGGTGCAGGGCTGACATGGGCCATTGCGCAACTTAATCGCGCTGTCACGACGGTGCTGGTGCAGCGCGCTGGAAAAGGGCAGAGCAGGACCCCTCTCTGGGCCGCATCTTGCCGGATTGCGCACGACGTGAGGCAGTGGCATCGTCTCGCCGTGAGGCATGGACATGGCCAGTAGATACAAGGATGGTCATGGCCCAAGCTCCAGGGTAGGGGACAAGAGAAACAAGACCGGGACGTTGAGGCGAAGGAGCGTTTGACCGTGTCGCCTTAGGTCGCCAGACTCACTGCCGGCGCGAGAGGGCACAACATTCAGAACCGGCGGATAAACCCATGCCAGATCGCCCCGCGTAACTATCCGTGCTCTGATAGACCATGCGCCACACCGGTGACCGTCCCGGAATCGTCGGTCACATAGGTGCCCTTGGAGAGCTCGAGGATCACCAGGCTGTTGCCGAAGGGGTCCTGGACAACGGCAACACGACCAACCGGGATGTCGACTGGCTCGGCGACCACCTGGCCCCCATGGGTGCAGAACATCTCAACGGCATCTGCGGTAGACTGCACCCTCCAATTGGGCTCGTATTGTTCCTGGGTGCTCAGCACGAGCTCTGTGGCAGAGCCTGGAAGTTCGAGGCCCGCCTGGCCGATCTCGTCGTTGCGCCAGCGCAAACGGTGCCCAAGGGCGTCCCTGTAGAACGCAAGCCCGGCATCAATGTCTGGCACACGAACGGTCACTGCGTCTACGGAGTCAAGCAGGGGCATCATCCGCCCAGTATACATAGGTGCGATTTTTGATTTAACCTGTAGTTCTTCCGCTGCCTCGACCGGCACTGAGGGCAGCACGGCGCCACCATCGGAGATGGGGTCTAGACGTAGTTGTGTGGAAGCGTCACTGCCACTGCAATGCAGGGGGTGGGAGGGGCTGTTGTTACCGATCTTGCAGAGTGTCTCTGGTGTGAGCCATCTGACCCTACCGCCCCAACTGCCCTGCTGCTGGGATACGGGCGATGCAGGCGCAACAGCAGCTTTCCTGTGCTGTCACAATATGGGGATGGTTGACCTTACGCTCCTCGCCGACTTGCGCAACGCCGTGCAGCCTTTTGTGGTTGAGACCAGTAGTGCGCAGGAGACCCAGGAGGTAGGTGCCCGCCTTGCCAGCGTGCTGGGGGCTGGGGACCTGCTGGCACTGAATGGTGAGCTGGGTGCTGGCAAGACTACCTTTGTCAGGGGGCTTGTCGCCGGGATGGACGCAAGGACGGATGTCGTGCGGAGCCCCACATTTGTCCTGCACCACCGCTACGCCAGCGGCCGGGTCGTGGTGCACCACCTGGATTGCTACCGGCTGGGAGATGGGGCAGACCTGTCCCTCCTTGATCTGGACTGGCTCCTTTCGACTGGAATTGTTGTCGTGGAGTGGGGGAGTTACGCGGACCTGGCCCGCTTCCGCCCTGTGCAGGTCGAGTTCGACACCATTGATGATTCCAGGCGGAGACTCGTCATCACCCCGCCCCGAGCAAATACACTGTCCCCTGGGAACCGCAGGGAGGGAAGCAGATGATACTGGCGCTGGATGGATCTTCGGGCGGCGCAACTCTGGTACTGCTTGCGACCGAAAGCGGGGATGTTGTTGATTTTGCGCTGACTTATGGTACCGGGGAGCTTGCCTCCAGGTGCGCAGCTATGGTAGATGGCAAACCGGTTACCGCAGTGGGTGCTGTGTGCGGCCCAGGTACATACACGGGCACACGGATCGCCATCGCGGCAGCAACTGGTTTTGCCAGCGCAACCGGGATTCCGGTATTTGGAGTTTCGAGCATGGATGTCGCGGTCGCGTGTCTGGAGCTCGCAGGCATGGAAGAAGGGAAGGACGCTCGTACGGGTAGCACGAGTAGCACGGGTAGCACGGGGGAGTTGCCTCATGTTTGCCCTCCAGACGGGATCACAAAGGCTGCGTCTGCCAGCGTGGGACAGGTGGCACTGGCGGTGCGGGAAGCAGGCCGGGACCGTTTTTTTGTGGGACTGGTGAGTGAGCCTGGGATGGGAACGATCGCATGTGATCGCATCCATCTGCTCTCGACCGATATGCTCGGGCAGTGGCAGGGTCCCATGGCTGGAGACTTTGGGCAGGATGGGTGGCATGGGAAAAAGGCAGCGTCCCTTGCACGGGCTGGCGCCATGGCCCACGCAGATGAGGGTTTTTTCCGCCTTCCCGTAGTGCAGCAATTCGGCCCAACCAAGCCTGATTCCCTTGCAGCCGTTCTGGCAAGCCATAACTCTGCCCCTGAGACGGCAAATCCGGCGGTCGGGCGTGCAGTTGCCCTGGGGAGCGCCAGGGACCAGGATGGTGGAGGATCTTGATGCAGGTTGTGCCGCGCATCGCCCTGGACAGTCTTGCTGAGGCTGATGTTCCTGAAATCCAGCAGATTGAGCAGGAGATTTTTACAGCACCCTGGCCACGTAACGCCTATTACAATGAATTGCGCCACAATCGGCGCGCAACTTACCTTGTGTTGCGTGCCCCAGGGATGATAGTTGCGTATGGCGGCATCTGGCAGGTTGGCTTCGAGGCCCATGTGACCACAGTTGGAGTGCGCGCATCTGAGCAGCGCAAGGGGTACGGCAGGGCGATATTTGCTGCTTTGGTGGAGAGGGCTCTGTCTCTGGGCTGCCACTGGGTTACGCTGGAGGTTCGGCCCTCCAACACCGGCGCGATTCAGCTTTATGAGGAGTTCGGATTCAAGATTGTTGGACGGCGGCGTGGTTACTATGCAGACAACGGCGAGGACGCAATTGTGATGTGGAGCGACAATCTGTCGGCGCCGGGTTTTCAGGAGCGGTTCGCCTCACAGCGCGCCCTCGTAGATACAATACTGACCCGGCAGACCGGGCAAGGGTCATCTGGGGATGGGCAATCGTGACGACACTGCTTGCCATTGAGTCTTCGTGTGATGAAACTGCTGCTGCAG
>JAJZMA010000019.1 GCA_021850405.1 bacterium | reverse complement strand
GTGGATGGCGAGAAGCGCTACATCCTCGCCCCTGTGGGCCTCACTGTTGGTGACACCATATCTGCCGGACCAGGCGCTGACATTCGTCCAGGAAATGCCCTGGCCCTGGCTGACATTCCGCTTGGCACCACAATTCATAACATTGAGATGTCTCCAGGCAAGGGGGGGCAGCTGGTGCGGAGCGCTGGAACCTCAGCCCAGCTGCTGGCCAAGGATGGTCCCATGGCGCAGGTAAGAATGCCCTCCGGAGAAGTGCGCCGGATCGGGATTGCCTGTATGGCAACCATCGGGCAGGTGGGGAACGTTGACAATGAGAACCAGAACTGGGGTAAGGCGGGCAAGCTGCGCTGGAGGGGCTTTAGGCCTTCTGTCCGTGGTATGACCATGAATCCGTTCGATCATCCCCATGGGGGTGGTGAAGGCAGGAGTGGTGCTGGGGGTCATCCCCAGACACCATGGGGCAAGCCCGCTCTTGGGTTCCGTACCCGTCATAACAAGGTTACTGACCGCATGATAGTGCGGCGTCGAAAGAAGTGAATGTGAGATGAGTCGTTCTACAAAGAAAGGGCCATTCTGTGATGAGCACCTGTTCCGCAAGGTTCAGCTGCTCAACTCTACAAACGAGAAGAAGATCATAAAGACCTGGTCCAGACGAAGTGATATTTTCCCCGAGATGGTGAGCCATACGATTGCGGTTCACGATGGGCGCAAGCACGTGCCGGTGTTCATCACCGAGACCATGGTGGGACATAAGCTGGGTGAATTTGCCTCCACCAGGAAGTACCGGGCGCATGGACATCACCCCGACAGGAGTGGAAAGTAGGCTATGGAGATCAGCGCGACGGCCAAATGGGTAAAGACGACAGCTCAGAAAGCACGCCTTGTCAGTGCTACTGTTGAGGGCCTGCCAGTTAATGAGGCGCTTACAATTCTTGGGTATACGCCACGTGCTGCCGCAGAAGATGTAGCCAAGGTGATCAGGTCTGCTGCCGCCAATGCCGAGCACAACTACAACATGGACGGGGACAGCCTCCGTGTGGTCAGGGTAGAGGTAGACGGTGCCGGAATCCGCAAGGGGATCAGGGCTGGATCACGCGGCCATGTAGGCAGCAAGTTCCGTCGCAGCGCGCACCTTACCGCTGTGGTAGAGTCCGTTGAGCGCGAGGCCCGTCGGCGCAGTGCGTCTCCTTCGGCATCATCGGGTGTGTCAGCAGGCAGAACTGCTGTACCGGCAGCTGCTGGAAGCGCTACCACTGCAGCGTCAGAAACTGCATCTGCTGCATCCGCAGTAAAGGATGAAGGACCTCGTAGCAAGAAAGCGTCGGCCGACAAGGGGGCCGAGCCTGGCAACCGCGCAGGCCAGCCTGGCGCAAGTACGGAAGGGGAAGACAAGTAAATGGGGCAGAAAGTAAATCCAGTCGGCTTTCGTCTGGGGGTCTATCGTGGATGGGACGCCAGGTGGTATGCGGACGGAGATTACCTCAAGCTTTTGCATGAGGATCTTGCGATGCGCCGGATCATCATGGGCAGGCTGCGCAATGCTGGAGTTGCGCGGGTCGAAACCGAAAGGAGTGCAACCCAGCTCACCGTTATTATCAGGACCGCAAAGCCAGGAATTGTGATCGGCAAGCAGGGTGCTGCCGTCGATGCCCTCCGGGATGAGCTGGAGCGGATCAGCGGAAAGAAGGTGCGGGTCACCATTGATGAGATCAAGATGGCTGATCTCGACGCCCAGCTGGTAGCAGAGAATGTGGCGGCCCAGCTGGAGAAGCGTATCGCGTTCCGTCGCGCGATCAAGCAGACTATCCTGCGGACAATGCGTGCTGGTGCGCTGGGCGTCAAAATCCAGGTATCGGGTCGACTTGGCGGTGCTGAGATGTCCCGCCGGGAGTGGGATCGTGATGGGAGGGTGCCGCTTCATACCCTGCGGGCCAATATCGATTATGGGAAGGCTGAGGCGAGGACCACTGCAGGGCGAGTGGGGGTTACCTGCTGGATCTACAAGGGCGATTTTGTGACTGCGACGGGAGAGCCGATTCTGCAGGGTACGACCTATGCTGACCAGGCAGAAGAAACCGCACAGCCACCTTATTCCGGGGGCAGGCCTGTCGGGCAGACGGCCACTGCGCCCGCTGCAGCAGAGGTCGCCGGGGCAGTTGCGGTTGAAGTGCCAGAAGAGCTGGACGAGGAGCTGGCTGAGCTGGTTGAGGAAGCAGAGGCTGTAGCAGTTGGGATACCACCTGCAGTGGCCAAAGTGCGGGCCGCCAAGGCTGTGCCTGTGGGCCGTGATGGCGAGACCGACGCTCCCGTAGCTACGGCCCCAGCCAGAAAAGCGGCGACCAAAGTGCCAGCCAGCACGGTTAAAGCCAAGGAACCAGTTGCAGCTGTTAAAAAGGCAGCCCCACGGGCGGCTGCCAAGACTGGGGCCAAGGCAGCTGAGAAGGGCGCAGCGGCCAAAAAGGCGCGAGCGCCCAAGGTGGAGGAGTAAGCATGTTGATGCCAAAGCGGACCAAGTTCCGCAAGATGCATCGCGGTCGGCGGCAGGGTGTCGCCACGCGGGGCAATTTTGTCGCTTTTGGCCAGTACGGACTGCAGTCCCTTGACGAGTGCTGGATGACAAACCGGCAGATTGAGTCGGCAAGGCGTGCCATGACCAGGCACGTGCGCCGCGGCGGCAAGATCTGGATCCGGATATTTCCCGATCATGCCTACACCAAGAAGCCTGCTGAAACCCGGATGGGTTCTGGAAAAGGTGGCCATGAGGGCTGGGTTGCTGTAGTAAAGCCAGGCAGGATCCTCTTCGAGATGTCTGGTGTTGATGTCGATGTGGCACGTGAAGCGATGCGGCTCGCAGCGCACAAGCTACCCGTTCATACCCGGTTTGTGATCAGGGAGGAGATGGCAACAGCTATCACTGCGGAGGCTTCGGAATGAGCAGCAGGCACCATGAGGAGGTTCTCGAGGAGATGAGGGCCCGTACGGATGACGAGCTTCAGGAGCATCTCCTGGGACAGCGTCGCAAGCTGTTTGAAATCCGGTTTCAGCACGTTACCGGGCATGCCCAGAATTTCAGGGAGATGCGGTCCCTGAGAAGGGAGATAGCCAGAACCATGACGCTCCAGGCAGAGCGCGCGGTGCACACAGGAAAGGGAGGAGCAGAGCGTGCCTGAACAGGAGCAAGCAGTTACAGCCGAGAGATCCCACCGCAAGGTGCGCGAAGGGCTGGTGGTAAGCGATAAGATGGTCAGTACGGTGGTTGTTCTCGTACGGGAACAGAAGCCTCATCCCTTGTACAAGAAGGTTGTGCGCCATACCACCCGTTTCAAGGCGCACGATGCTACTGGCGATTGTCATGTTGGAGACAGGGTCCGCATAGTCGAGACCCGGCCCATTTCCAGGGAGAAGCGCTGGTACGTCGAACGAATACTGGAAAAAGCAAAGTAGGAGCCAGGTAGGAAACAGTTGTGATTCAGCAGGAGACAGTCCTAAAGGTGGCCGATAATAGCGGCGCACGTGAGTTGCTGTGTATCCGTGTGCTTGGGGGAAGCAAGCGGAAATATGGACATGTCGGGGACGTGATCATAGGAACAGTAAAGGTTGCCCAGCCTAACGCCCAGGTAAAGAAGGGCGAGGTTGTCCGGGCAGTAGTGGTTCGTACCGCCAAGGAGTTTCGGCGCCCGGACGGGAGTCACATACGCTTTGACGAGAATGCAGCAGTGCTGATCAATCCGCAGAATACCCCCAGAGGAACAAGGATTTTTGGTCCAGTCGCCCGCGAGTTGCGGGAGCGCAATTTTATGAAGATTATTTCTCTCGCTCCTGAGGTGCTTTAGCCATGATGAAGAACCGGCACGAGAAGCAGCAGAAGTGGGTTCGGCGCAAGGCTGGCTGGTCCCGCAGTGAGACCCGCCCGCTGGATATCCGGAAGGGAGACACCGTGGAGGTGCTTGCCGGACGGGACCGGGGCAAGAGGGGGGTGGTCATGCGCACTGTCCTGGACCGTCAGAAGGTTGTAGTTGAGGGGGTGAACCTTCTGAAGAGGCATGTCAAGGCTGGAACGGAGGGCAACCTGCAGGGCGGGATCGTGGACTTCAATGCTCCCGTTGCGTATGCCAACGTCCAGCTCGTTTGCAGCAGTTGTGGAAAAGCATCACGCATGCGGCATGGCGTTGGCGCTGATGGGCGGCGCAACCTGATCTGTGCACGCTGTGGTGAGGAACATACGAGGAGCATTTCTTCATGAGCGCGCCGACAGCTGCAGCACACGCAAGGCTAAAGGCCAGGTATCTCGAAGAGATTGTTCCCGGCATGGTGACCCAGTTTCGCTATGTAAATGCGATGCAGGTCCCTGAGATAAAGAAGGTGGTCCTGAATGTGGGCCTGGGAGAGGCAATACAGAATGCCAAGGCCATAGATGCTGCCGTTGCTGATATCCGGCTGATAACCGGCCAGGCGCCAGTAGTGGTCCGGGCAAAGAAGTCGGTGGCTTCGTTCAAGCTGCGTGAGGGTATGCCAATTGGGGTCAAGGTCACGCTGCGTGGGCGCAGGATGTATGAGTTTCTGGACCGGCTTATATCTGTCGCCCTTCCGAGGATCCGGGATTTCAGGGGGATTGACCCCAGAGCGTTTGATGGCCATGGCAACTACACCCTTGGAATCAAGGAGCAACTCATCTTCCCTGAGATTGATTACGACAAGATAGATCGACTCAGGGGGCTTGAGGTCTGTATAGTTACCAGTGCCAGAACAGATGAGGAGGCAAGGCAGTTGCTGGCGTCATTTGGAATGCCGTTTCGCCATATGGGGGAGGCGGGGAGTCGGACGCAGGGCTAGCCTGCGGATAAAAGATAACAGCTGTGCGCGTCCCTGGGGTGGTCCTGGGGATACGGCACGGTGAGGTAGTGCAATGGCAAAGAAGTCCCTGATAGCGAAGTCGCTGCGGCCCACACGGTACCCGGTGCAGATGCACCACAGGTGCGGCTTGTGTGGCAGGCCCCGCGCCTACATGCGGAAATTCGGCATGTGCCGGATCTGCTTCCGCAACAACGTAAACCTTGGCGTCATACCGGGCGTCCAGAAAAGCTCATGGTGATCCGAAATGCATAGTGATCCAATAGCCGATATGCTAACCAGAATAAGGAACGCGAATGCAGCGCATCATCGCGAGGTATTTGTGCCCCAGTCCAGGATGAAACTCGAGATAGCGCGCTTGCTGAAGGAGGAGGGGTTCATTGAGGATTACAGCACAGTCGGTGGCGAGGAGGGTGAGGCTGCCGCAGTAGCCTCGCCAGCAGCCCGCCAGATAAGGGTAGTGCTCAAGCCTCATGGGCGGAATGTGAGCCCGCTTTCGGGCCTCACGCGCGTTAGCAAGCCGGGTTTGCGAATCTACTCCGGCAAGGATAAATTGCCAGAGGTGATGGGTGGTTTTGGTGTATCAATAATTTCCACTTCGCGCGGTCTTATGACCGGGAAGGCCGCCCGTCGGGCAGGGCTGGGCGGCGAAGTGGTAGCACGCGTCTGGTAGGTGAGGTTATGTCTAGAATTGGCAAACAGCCGATAGCACTGCCATCTGGCGTAGAGGTTACTGTCACCGGCAGCCACGTTGCGGTCAAAGGGAAAAGGGGTGAGCTTTCGCGCACGATCTCTCCCTCGATCCGGGTTTCGGTGTCAGACGGTGTTGTTCTTGTTGAGCGGCCATCGAACTCCAGCCTGCATCGCTCGATGCATGGGCTTACCCGGACACTGGTAGCAAACATGGTTGAAGGCGTAAACACCGGATTCACCAAGTCCCTGGACCTGGTGGGGGTTGGATATCGCGTGGCGAAGCAGGGCGAGGATGTCGTGCTCTCGCTCGGATATTCGCATCCTATTCGTTATACGCCTCCGGCGGGTATCTCCCTGGAGGTTCCCAATCCGACCTCAATTACTGTAAACGGGTCGGACAAGGAGATAGTTGGACAGGTTGCTGCAAAGTTGCGCTCATTCCGCAAGCCTGAGCCTTACAAGGGTAAGGGGGTCATGTACAAGGGTGAGCAGATACGGCGCAAGGCAGGAAAGTCTGGCAAAGCAGGAAAGGGTAAATAGTTATGTATACAAAGTTTGATAGAGAGGCGGCCCGTCAGAAGCGGCACCGCAGGGTGCGCCGGCGTGTGTGGGGAACCTCGGAGCGCCCCCGGCTCGCTGTGCATCGCAGCCTGCGCCACATTAGCGTGCAGATTGTAAATGATGAGCGTGGACACACACTGGTGGCTGCATCGTCTGAGGAGAAGGAACTGCGCACTGGTGGGACAACAGCAACCCGTGCCGCCGCAGAGGCGGTCGGAAAGCTGGTAGCAGAGCGGGCCGTTGAGAATGGCATTACCCAGGTGGTATTTGACCGGGGTGGATATCTCTACCACGGCAGGATCGCAGCCCTGGCGGATGCAGCCCGGCAGAATGGCCTTCGGTTTTAGAGTTTAGAAGGGAGTCACAGTGCAGAGAACGGAGCGAAGGGACGACCGTGGAGCCCCATCTGAGTTTCAGGAGAAAATAGTAGCCCTCAACAGGGTAGCCAAGGTTGTGAAGGGCGGCCGCCGCTTTTCCTTCAGTGCACTTGTAGTTGTAGGGGATGGCCAGGGAAGGGTTGGGGTCGGCTTTGGCAAGGCCTCCGAGGTTCCTGAGGCGATCCGCAAGGGAGTGGAGGATGGCAAGAAGCGGATGATAACGGTACCTCTCGTCGGTACTACCATTCCACATGAGATCCGGGCCAAGTTCGGTGCTGCCAAGGTGCTGATGAAGCCAGCCGTCCCGGGGACTGGGGTTATATCTGGTGGAGCGATGCGTGCGGTGGTAGAAGCTGCAGGCGTTCGTGACATCCTTACAAAGTCACTGGGAACAAACAATCCGGTCAACGTCGCCCGGGCCACGATGGTGGCTTTGGCTGCGATGCGTACCCTTGAGGATGTTGCTGCTGCACGCGGCAAGCAACCGGAAGAGCTGGTTGGCCGTCGCCGGGCAGCCATCATGATGGGCAAGCCAGAAACAGCGCTGGAGACTGAGCCGGTATGAGCAAGATAACAGTCACCTATCGCAAGAGCGCCATAGGATACGCAAGGGACCAGAAGGATACGGTCGCGGCCCTGGGGTTGCGCAGGCTGCATCAGACCGTTGAGCATGAAGACAGCGCTGCCATTCTGGGTATGGTGCACAAGGTCCGCCACCTGGTTGATATAAATGGCGTTGCGGCAGACTCAAGTGCGGGAGTTGAACTGCTTGCCAGGGGGAGCAGGGAAGAAAAGGGGAAAGATCGTGAATCTGCATGAACTGCGTCCACCAGTAGGCAGCACCCATAGCCGCAAGCGGGTTGGTCGGGGCATAAGTGCTGGCCAGGGCAAGACCTGCGGTCGTGGCCAGAAGGGGCAGTTTGCCCGGGAGCATCCGGGGTTGCCTGCTGGTTTTGAAGGCGGGCAGCTTCCCCTGACCCAGAGAATCCCAAAGCTGCGCGGTTTCCGTAATCGCTGGCGCCAGGAATACTGCATTGTGAACGTGGGCAAGCTGGACTGTTTCGACGGGAGCATCGTTGTGGATCCACCTGCCTTTAAATGGGCAGGGCTGCTGTCTACTCCGTCGCTTCCGATAAAGCTGCTGGGCAGCGGTGATGTCAAGCGGCCGCTCACTGTACGTGTGCATAGCGCATCGGCAGCAGCACGGCGTGCTATCGAAGCTGCAGGAGGAACCGTTGAGCTGTTGACGCCACCCCCAGCCCCAACTGGCGGGAAGCAGCAGGAAGCTGGAAGGCATGGCGGAGACCAGCCAGCCCATGCTGGGAGCCCCAGGAGCGCTGCAACTGCAACCAGACCTGAAGCCGGCCTGGCAGCTTCCTCTGTCGGCGAGGAGGGGCCCGGTATTGGGTCGGCAGGGGATGACGCGGACGGATCGTCCTCCGATTCCAGCAACGAGCACTAGGCAAGGGCAGGGACAACGAGGTGAGTCTGCTTCAAGCTCTGGGACAGGCTATGCGCACCCCGGAACTTCGGCGCAAGCTCATGGTGACCCTTGGACTACTTCTCGTCTATCGGGTTATGGCAAGTGTGCTTGTGCCCGGTATCAACAGTGCTGCACTAACCAAACTTTTTGCCAACAACTCGCTCCTGGGCCTCCTTAACCTGTTCAGCGGTGCTGGGGTACAGACGGGGTCTGGAAACTCAGCGCTCTCCATTGTTGGCACCGGGCTGAACCCGTATATCAACGCAACCATAATCATGCAACTTCTGCAGGTGTCCTCGGTCCATCTGCGCGAACTGGCCAAAGAAGGGGAAAAGGGCCAGATGCGGATTAACCAGTACACGCGCTGGCTTACGGTTCCGCTGGCTGCGGTTCAGGCTGTCGGCTACACAATATTGCTCTCAAGTTCGAGCGTGAATGCACTTTCCAGCCCAGGTCCAGCGGAGTACATCCGGATCATTGCAACATTTACCTGCAGCACCATAGTGCTGATGTGGCTGGGAGAACTTATCACAGAATACGGTGTGGGTCAGGGGGTGTCGCTGATCATTTTTGCCGGAATTATCTCCCAGCTTCCCTCTGCGATCCTTGGCCTGCTAAGCACTGGCGGCGCCAGCTTTGTGACGCTGGTGGTTGTGGCCGCAATTGCTGTGGCTGCGACATCCTACATCATCTGGGTTCAGCAGGCAACCCGCAAGATCCCGACCCAGTCAGCGCAGCGGATCGTAAATCAGCGGTCTGGGGTTGGTATAGCTGGAGGTCGCCGCAACTTCTTCCCATTGCGGGTAAACACAGCTGGTGTTATTCCGATTATCTTTGCCATCTCACTGATGTTTTTCCCCACACTTTTCTCCAACTTCTTCCAGAGCGCCACCGGGTGGGTAGGGGTCGTGGCCACGTGGGTGCGCATTAACTGGCAGCCCAACGGAGGGTCCATTCCCGTGGATATCCTCTATAACGGGGTTTATTTCATGCTGGTGTTTGCGTTCACCTATTTCTATACCTCGGTCGTCTTTGACCCTGTGGATATATCCGAGCGCCTCCAGAAGGCCTCGACATTCATCCCCGGGATCCGTCCTGGCAGGGCAACTGCAGAGTATCTGCGCCGGGTCATGGGCAGGATAACCTTCGCAGGTGCCCTGTTCCTGGGATCTGTGACGGTGTTACTTCCCCTGATTACCAGTTTTATAACCGGTACATCCAGCACAACCCTGTATCTGGGGGGTACAGCAATACTGATCGTGGTTGGTGTTGCGCTCGACACAATGAAGCAGATCGAAACCCAGTTGATAATGAGGCAGCAGAGAGGGTTTATAAAGTGATTGGGATACTGTTTGGACCTCCCGGTAGCGGCAAAGGCACACAGGCCCAGATGGCGGCACGGCGGTTTGCGCTGCCCCATGTGTCAACTGGAACAATACTGCGCGAGGAAGTTGAACGGAAATCTGAGCTGGGACGGCAGGTAGCACCACTGCTCGACAAGGGCGAACTGGTGCCAGATAGCCTGATACTTGAGATAGTTGGAAAGCATCTTGAGGAGGAACGGAGCAGGGGAGCTCTGCTGGACGGCTTTCCGCGGACTGTCGCCCAGGCGTCTGGGCTACTGTCGATGCTGAAAGAGCACGGGCTCACAATTTTTGCTGTAGTGGCACTTGACGTGCCGGAAGGTGTGCTTGAGGGAAGAATACTCAAGCGTGGTGAGATTGAGCACCGCAGTGATGACAATGAGGAGAGTTTCCTGCGCCGGATGGCAGAGTACCGGGAAAAGACAGCGCCCGTCCTCAGCTATCTTGAGACCCAGGGAATCACCGTACACCATATTGATGGGGATGGCTCCATCGAGAGCGTAGCCGACAAGCTTTCGAGTCTTTTCTGCTCAGTTGGTCTTGCTCCGGTAGCGTGAGTAGATGAAGGTAGAAAGCTTTCGGCTGAAGCGTCCCGCGGAGGTTGAAAAGATGCGCGCTGCGGGACACATTCTCGGAGAGTGCCTCTCCTATCTCGAGACCCTCGTGCAGCCCGGGGTTACGCGTAATGACATTGACCGGGCGGCAGATACCTTCATCCGTCAGCATGGTTGTGTTCCAGGATTTCTTGGGTACTATGGATATCCAAAGTCGATCTGCATTTCGGTCAATGAAGAGGTAGTTCACGGTATTCCGTCTGACAGGCCATTCCAGGATGGCGATCTGGTTGGCCTTGACTGTGGCCTCACCCTGGACGGCTGGTGGGCAGACTCTGGATGCAGTGTGATCTGTGGCAACGGCAGTGACGAGGCGCGCACACTGCTGGCTGTGACCAATGAGGCACTTGCCATAGGCATTTCGCAGGCAGTTCCAGGAAATCACATAGGTGATATTGGGCATGCTGTCCAGGAGTATGTCGAGGGAAAGGGGTTTTCTGTGGTGAGATCGTATGTTGGGCATGGGATAGGGAGGGACATGCACGAGCCGCCCCAGGTGCCAAACTATGGTCGTCCTGGAACTGGCAACCTGATAAAGCCAGGGCTTGTCATTGCGATCGAGCCCATGGTCAATGCCGGCTCGGCTGCGGTTCATGTACTTTCCGACGAGTGGACGGTGGTGACTGATGACGGGAGACTTTCCTGTTACGCCGAACATACCATTGCGGTCCTCGATGATGGCCCGGAGATACTGACGGTCCGGCCCACTGTCCCTGCAGCTGAGGTGGTAAAGGTGGGCGACCGGACGCGGATTTGAACCCTGCAGGCTGGGGGAGACCAGAGTTTGCCTGTGCTGGAGGCATATGGTGCACCGACGGCTGGCACGGGTAAAAAGAGCCTGGCTGCGCGCAGTGGGAGGGAGCAAAGACTGTAGCCTCGGCTATGGATATGGATGGAATAGTGCCAACGGCATAGCGTGCGCTCGGGACAGACAGTGGCCGAGCAGAGTAGTTGGAGTCGGTAGAGCAGTGATGTCATGCGCTGAAACATGTGTTGGGAAAGGTGGAGTTCGCGAGCCGGCGAGATGTTTGCCTGTGAGCCCATTTTGACGTTTGACATCACTGTCTCCGGCAGCCCTCAGGCTGAATCCTCTGGTAACCCTTTTCAGTGACAGACAGGATCTCGATCTTGTCATAATGGGACCTGACCACGCTTTTCGTGCATGTGGAGCGATTGGTGCGGGCAAACGTGGTGCTAACGGCCACAATACGTTAGGGACGTGTAGCTGTGAGACTTTTTTGAAAGATACTGCCCAGACTGCAGGTGGGTCTGGTGCGGAGAAGGCTCGATCGCGGGGTTGGTCGATCCTTCAGCAGTGCGCTATTCTGGCAGGGTTCCTCCTCCTCGGTTTTGCATTTTGTGCGAGCGTATGGGGGGATCCCACCCACCGGTACGTAGGTGTCGGTGGTGACCCCATACAGACCGCAACATTTATGGCATACACGGTTTTTGCCATGACCCACGGTCACATGCCGCTCTTCTCGGGGTGGTTCAATGCTCCGGCGGGAGTCAACATGATGTGGAACACCTCAGTCATCGCCGTATCGGTGCTGCTGACACCAGTTCTCCTGCTGGCCGGAGGTATTGCCGCCTACAACGTTGCCCTTGCATTAGGCATCGCACTTAGCGGCTGGGCGGCGTATCTGTTTGCACGGCGACTTGGGGGCGGGTTGGCTGGATCGCTCTGCGCGGGACTTCTTTATGGCTATTCTCCGTACATGGTTGGGCAATCCCTGGGACATCTCAATCTGGTCATTGTCATTTTCCCTCCACTGGTGGGTTTGTTGACCTATGACCTTGTTGTGGTCCAGACCCGCGCCGCATGGCAGGTCGGCATTTTGTTGGGGCTGGCAATTGCTATCCAGGTCTATATTTCGGAGGAAGTTGCAGCCACCACGGTGCTGGTCGCACTTGGGATTGTCCTGGTAATTGGCATAGATGCCGCCTCGCGGTTGCCTCTGCCAACGGTGAAGGCGCATGCAAGGCATGCGCTACGGGGAGCTTTGTTAGCTGCAGGGATGGCCATTGTTCTTGCCGGGCCCGCAATTATTTTTCAGTTTTTTGGCCCTGACGTTGTTGCCCGGGTCGTCCAGCTTCCGGAGGTCTTCAACCCCCTCGCTCTCATCCTGCCGACCACCAATGAATTGCTTGCACCCCGGAGCGTCGCAAATCTGCCAGCTGTACTTCCGGTGAACTATG
>JAJZMA010000126.1:2361-12904 GCA_021850405.1 bacterium | reverse complement strand
CCAGTCGCCCCCTGCAGCCGCCCGCATGGAGCCGCTCAGCAGGGCCCGCTCAACAATGGATCCAAGCGCACCCCTTTGCGCCCACAATCCCATCTCACGGGCTGCAGCAGTCGCAGCGAGTCCTGCTCGTCCTTCCGCCACACCAGATGAGAGACAAAGTGCACGAACAATTGCAGCCACCCACTGAGGAGGGTTCAGGATGCCAGCGCTCATCGCCTCCCGTCCAGCCCCGTCGTTCCGGTTCTGCAGAATGGTGGCTCTCTCGCGTGCCTCCCTGGCAAGAAAGTTCGCGTACTCCTGTACGAGGAGCTGCGGATCCCTGCCCGGGCCGGGCTTTGCTGAATCAGGACCAGCGTGTTGCGCCGGTGACACCGGTGGTAGCGGTGACGAAGCAGCCTCAGGAGATGCCGGTGGAAACTGTGTACTACTTTCCCCAGGAACAGGGAGGCCGAGTCTACCCGCCACCTCAGCAACCCTGGCTGCAGCTGTGCCCTGCCATTTTTGCCCACTGCCACGACACACAGAGATCAGCAGGCGCTCCTTCGCGCGTGTCATGGCTACATAGAGGAGTCGCTCATACTCTGCCATCTCCTCTGCATTTTCGGTAACCCTGGCAATGGCGTAGCCCTCGGTTGCAAAACCGCTTTCGGTGCCCACCTCAAGCCGGCCATGCTGGCGATCTGGAATGACGACACGGGAACGCGTTGCGCGGGCGGATCCAAGTCCAGTCAGGACAACAACCGGGTACTCCAGCCCCTTGGCATGGTGGATGGTAGAGATAGTAACGCCAGGAGAAAGCCCCACCGACCAGCTGGAAACTCCTTCCATGGCAACAGCCTCCAGCACTTCGAGCAGAGCCGGGAGGGAAGCGCCCTGACGCGGGCTGCCTGCCATTGCTGCAAGTACCCGCTCTCTCGCCGAGAGTGCCGCAGCTGGATCCGGAGACATCGCACAGAGCTGCGCCCAGTTCAGCTCCTGGGCCATCAGGAGTACCAGCTCCTCGCCAGACAGACGGCGTGTGGCCCTGTGCCAGGCGAGCAAGGTGGCAAGAGCAAAATGCACTGTGCCCCGCTGTTTTGGCAACGAGTCGGGAAGGGTGGAGAGCGATACATCCATGGAGAGGAGATCAAAGCTGCCACCAGACTGCTTCCATCTCCACAGCTCCTCGTCGCTGCAGCAGAACAAACCACCACGCAATGCACCCAGCGTTGCCACCTGATCAAATGGGTTTGCCACTGCACGCAGGCACAGGAGGAAATCCCGCAGCTCAGCTACTTCCGTGAATGTTCCAGTTGTCTCGGCCACAGGAATCCCTGCTGCTGCAAGCGCTGCCTCAAGTCGCATGGCATTGGCTCGGGACGGGACCAGAATGCACACGTCACTGTAGGAGTATGCAGGCGACCCACCCTGCTCGCCGGTGCCTCTTGGCCCTGCGATGGCAAGTATCGTACGGGCTACGAGTCGTGCCTCTTCTGTCCACACTTCTGGAGCCCCGCCGTTTACGACTCCCCCAAATAGCTCCACGGAACCACCGCCTGGGTGAGTGGGAGTCAGCGATGCATCCACACCAGTCCCCTGGAAAAACTCCCTGACAAAGGCAAGGATCTCTGGGGCACTACGAAAATTGGAGACAAGCGCAATGCGTCCCTCTGCAGGAACTGCTTCCTGTGCCGCCTCGAGAAAAATGGAAGGGTCTGCCCTCCGGAAGCGGTAGATGGATTGCCTTGAATCCCCGACCACACATGCCACCCCACTGGAAAATAGTCCCGGCGGCAGATCAGCTGCACCCTCTGACGCCAGCAGCCGCACAATCTGGGCCTGCAGCGGATCTACATCCTGAAACTCATCCACCACTATGAGGCGGTACCTTGCCCGCAGCTCATCCAGCACCTCCCTGGAACCAGAGAGCAAATCCCTTACCCAGATGAGCAGATCCTGGAATGAAGCAGTACCCATACGTCGTCGGTGCCCGGCTGCCTCCTTCATTACAAGGGCAATCTCCCCCAGCAGCCACCGGGTCAACTCCGCCTTGCACAAGGCAAGAAGCTCTTCTGCGATTCCGACCAGTTCTGCAATCGCCCCGCGAACCAGATCCACGCCAGGAGAACCGTCCACACTGTTCCAGTCCTGCTTCTTTCCCTTTCTCCCAGGGTTCAGGCCAGCCAGCAGCCGCGCCCCAGCAAGCACCGACAACGGGTCGTCTGGGTCGATGCCCGACGTAACTGATGAGACCCTCTCGAGCATGGACAAAAGCTCGTCTGGGGTGCGATTCAGTAGCCTGAACTCACTGCAGGCAAGGCCGGCCGAAACAAGCTTCTCTCCTGCGGCTCCCAGGTCGGGAAGTTGTGGCTCTGCAGGAGAGAAGCCTTCCAGCAGGTCGTAGTTTTCTGCAAACCCATGGACGATCTTTGACAGCTCGGATTCGGAAAGACCCAGCACCATCGCCTTCGCAAGCCAGACCTGCTGGATGGGATCAGCTCCAGCCCTTGCCAGCCAGCGCCTGTAATGGCCCATGTACTGAGCACGCGCACCCTCCTCATCAAGGACCCTGAGTGAGAGCGCAACAGCGTCGATCCCTGACTGCCCGGCAAGCAGCTGGCGACAGAAACTGTGGATGGTGGAGATCGAGGCTGACCCCAGTTGCTGCAAGGCGCTTCGCGCAAAGTCAGAGGCCGCATCGCTCCCTTCGCTGGCAGCGAAAAGTCCGGCCTCAATGCGCAGGTAAAGCTCCCTGGCAGCAGCCTCGGTATAGGTAATGGCAAGCAGCTGTGGTGCGCGTACAGTGCCTGACGCAAGGGCTGCTACAACACGCTGCACGACCGCATGGGTTTTTCCAGTCCCAGCGCCGGCCTCTACAACAAAACTGGTCGAAAAGTCATGCGCAAGCCGGTCGCGTTCAGTCTGGTCAGAAAGAGGCATCATGACTCGAGCCGAACCCTGCGGTGCCAGTCAAGACTTGGGTCTTCCTGCTTGGCAGCGTACAGCGCTGCCCTGTTTACTGGACAGACCGCATCATATTCACAGGTGCGACAGTTGTCATAGGTCCTCGCCCCACGCTTCCCCGGAACCATGGGAAAATTGCCAGTGCCAATTCCTCTGACCACCCCACCCAGCAGCTCCCGGGTAATCTCTTCTCCCTGCACACCAAACTCAACCGGCACCGCAGTTGGCATGCGATCCCGGGGAAAAAACCAGTAGAAAAGACTGGTCGAAGAGGGATTCCCGCTGGTATGTGCTGCAAGCAGCAGGGCGTAAAGTGGCAGCTGAAGCAGCTGCCCATTGCCATAGACGTTTGCCAGGGAAGCTGGGGGCGAATTGGGTTTGCTCTGTTTGAAATCGACTATCTCCCTTGGTGTGCCATCCTCGGCCGGGAGCCACCAGTCCACACGGCCCTGAAACTTTACCTCCCCATCCATCTCCAGCCCAAGCAGAGCAGGATCTGCGTCTACACCGATTGCACTGGCTGGCAGGACAACTGTGGTCTCAGAAACCCCACCTGCCACATGGGTAATCCACGCTCTTGCAGCCTGGAGCAGAAAGGTACGCTCTGCAAGGAGGGCTGCAGGCGGGGTCAACGGATGCATCCTGGCGTACCGGTCCAGCCTCCCCTCAACGATATGCACTAGCGCATCGCCACCCTGCGTCTCTTCTCCCTCCGCTGTGCGATCGCCCAGAGCCGCAACATCAGCGAGCACCAGGTGGAGGAGGTTGCCCCGGTCCAGGGGAGAGAGCGCAAGACCGCCGAAATCTCCTTCTCCCATAGGCTTAACCTGAAGGACGCGTTTGTAGAAAAAGCTGAGCGGACACCTGGCCCAGTCCCGGACCGCAGAGTCGGAGATCGGCCGCTTCAGCAGCGCGCGAGGATCCGGGGTTGCCAGTTTCCCGTCACAGCTGGTTACGTGCGGGGAGGCACGGTCCCGGGCGAAACGCACTGCAGGCTCAAGTGCCAGATCCAGCGCGGCAGCGATCTCGCCTGGGAGTGGGAGCAGCTCCTGTGAAACAAGGAAACGGAGCCGCTGCTCCTCAAGCCCCAGTGCAGCTCCCTCAAGCAAACCAGCTGTCGACGATGGAATCACACTGTCCCAATGAAATGGCGCTCCAGTCCAGCTTCGGTATGCATGACTGACCGCACGCGACGGGATGGGCGCGCGTCCGGCAGCCATGCTGTTGGGAGATGCAGTGAGCAGGACCAGATCCCGCCCAGCGGCGGCTCGCTCCAGTGTCTCCTGCCAGCTATCGGGAAAGTCGCCGGCTCCACAGCCAAGCATTACAAGGACTGGAGCTGGTGAGGCCGCTACGGCAGGCAGGGTGCCGACCAGCACTGCCTGCTTCCGGCCTCCCGTCCCAGCTGGGAGCCGGCCCAGGGCACGCCTCCGGGTCAGGCCCCTCGCCTCCTGACCCAGCCACTCCGGCAGCAGCTCCCGGGGCGGCAATGATTCCAGCCCAAGGGTGGCTGCCCGCTCCATAAGCTCAATCCCACACTGCACATCTGCTGCATGCTGCACACCAAGCAGGGCTGCGAGCTTATGAAATGTGGTTGCCACGTCATCCCATCCCTGCAGGGGAAACTCCTGCAGTGCCTGTACGCCATCCAGCAGCTGCGCCATGCGATCCAGGCCATACTGCTGCCAGTCGGCCCCCAGCAGCTCACTGGTGCCACCAAGGTAGCGGCGCCACTCTGCCACCGAGGCACCGGTGTCAAGCCCCAGCAGCGAGAGAGCGGTAGCCGCCCGGGCGTGCTCCACCGGGGAGGAGATGGTGGACTGCCAGAGTGGAAACCAGGGCTGGTCGGCATCCAGAATGAGCGACACCATGCCGGCAACCAGGCCGCTGCCAGAATCAAGCTCCATTGACTCTACCGGAACGCCAGCCATCCGCAGGTAAAACGCAACCTCGCCGCCAAGCCCACTTCCAGGCGGCACGCCAACCACAACATCGTCGCAGGCGAGTGCGCCACGCGCCCCAATGAGCCGGTCCAGAATATGCCGGGCCGCGACAGGAGCCTCCTGCCCGCCTGGAGGGCAGGCCAGAGCAACGACTACCCCTGGGGAAGGAGCGCCCAACCGGCCTGCCGCATCACTGCCTGAGGAAGAGAGAGAACCGGGAGCTCCCCGGCTTTTCCCCTCGTCACACTGCCATACAACTGGAATTACCTCGGCTAGCGCGTCTGCGAGCTGCCTCTCCAGAGGAGAAAGGCTGGAGGGGGTTGTATCGAGCACACAAAGCCCCAGAAGCGGCAGGACAGAAGGGCTCTGGAGGAGCGCGGCTGTCGCATCAGCCAGGTCTGCCATGCTGGCTCCAGACAGCGCTGCCCGGTATGCCTCCTCGTCCACTCCGGGAGAACGCCTGGCCTCAACACCCATACGCCATGCGCGCAGATCCGAAGAAAACCGGGAGAGAGACGATATGGGAGCGGCACCCGCACGCCGCGCTTTCCAGCCCAGCAGGCACTCCTCGAACCCCTCCGCCACCAGACGCCTGCCCTGCTCCAGAAGGAAGCCGGCAGCCAGCATGCGGATTGAATCTGCAGGAGCGACAGGTACGACATTTGCTGGCATCCCCGGAAAGCTCCGGCCAGCGAGACTTGCCGCCTGCTCCCTGTTGCATACCCAAAGATGCACTGGTCTTGAGGCAGTTGGAGCGACTGGTCCCAGCCGTTCCAGAAGGCTTGCAAGATCCGCAAAACCAGGGCAGGACCGTTCAGAACCCTGGTCTGCCCCTGGCGCAAAGGTATTGGCAGTGCCGTTAGATGACATCTCGAGTGACCATACCCAAACTGGGCTACCCCCTGCCTTCAGCCTGGCCCCTTGGCAACAAGACTGAAACACCGCCACCAGCCAGCAGTGGGCTCATTGGTGACAGGACCAGTGGTGCGCCCAGGGAGGCGCGACGGAAAGGGAGCCCGCAATCATACGCAAACAGAGTGGCAGTTGCCACAATACAGATATGGCACCCTACCTCAACTCCATCATAGAAGCCGTCGGCAACACGCCACTGGTGCGGATGCGCTCCCTGAACAAGGGCCTTCGCCCCACCATTCTCATGAAGGTAGAGAGCCTCAACCCAGGGGGAAGTATCAAGGATCGCATCGCACTATCCATGATTGAAGAGGCTGAAAGGAAGGGGTTCCTGCAGCCAGGTGGCACCATCGTGGAGCCCACCTCGGGCAACACGGGGGTAGGCCTTGCCATGGTGGCTGCACTACGGGGATACAGGGCTATCTTTGTCATGCCAGACAAGATGGCACCGGAAAAAATCGCGCTACTGGAGGCCTACGGTGCACGGGTTGTGATAACCCCGACCAACGTGCCGAAAGAATCACCAGAGTCCTACTACAGCGTCGCCGACCGCATTACCCGTGAGACCCCTGGGGCATTCCAGCCCAACCAGTACGCCAATCCCAGTAACCCCAAAGCCCACTATCTGACGACTGGGCCTGAGCTATGGCGACAGACCGAAGGAAAGCTCGATGTGCTGGTGGCTGGAATAGGAACCGGTGGAACCATCTCTGGCACGGCGCGCTACCTGAAGGAAAAAAAGCCATCCGTCATGGTAGTGGGGGCCGACCCACTGGGCTCAATCTACTCAGGCGAGATTGCACCCTACCGGGTAGAAGGGGTGGGAGAGGATTTCTACCCCAGGACGTATGATCCATCCGTCCTGGATCTGGTGGTCCAGGTGAACGACCAGGATGCATTCCTGACTGCCCGTCGGCTCGCACGGGAGGAGGGCATTCTGGCAGGGGGGTCGTCCGGTATGGCGGTGCATGCCGCGCTCCAGATTGCTCCTGCACTGGGCCGTGAAATAACCATGGTGGTAATACTGCCTGACACCGGGCGCAACTACCTTAGCCGGTTCTACCAGGACCGCTGGATGCA
Source organism: bacterium (assembly GCA_021850405.1). Taxonomy (GTDB): domain Bacteria; phylum Chloroflexota; class Dormibacteria; order Aeolococcales; family Aeolococcaceae; genus JAJZMA01. The sequence continues at coordinate 6,026 of JAJZMA010000126.1, read as the reverse complement.
GGAGAACGGATTTGACACACACGGTGCAGCGACAAACGTAGATACAGGAAAAACCCCGCGAGCCGCTGCAGCAGACTCCCCACCAGCAGCTGAGAGCGACCGCACTGAGGCGCACCTGACAGCGAGGAAGACACGCAAAACTGCTGGTCCTGTGGCAGGAAAGCGGACGTGAACGCCAAGGGCAGGCAGCAACCCAGCAACCATGGTCTTGGCACCAAAGCTGTGCACGCTGGGCAGCCGGTAGACGCTGCCACCGGAGCCGTCACCCTGCCTATCCATCTCTCGACAACCTTTGCCCACCACCCGCTGGGAACCACCAGGGGATATGAATACTCCCGGTCCGGGAATCCCACGCGGGCTGCACTTGAGGCGAGCCTGGCCGAGCTGGAATGTGCACGATACGGGATTGCCTTCTCCTCGGGGCTGGCCGCCATTACCGCGGTGGCCATGCTGGCACCAGAAGGAAGCCACGTGGTGCTGGAAAAGGATGTCTATGGCGGCACCTGGCGACTTTTCAGCGAAGTGTTTTCCAGATATGGAATAACAATAACCACTGTTGACATGCGAAACCCCGGGGATCTTGCAGCAGCCATCACCAAAAGTACATCCATCATCTGGCTGGAATCTCCCACCAATCCCCTGCTCCACGTCATTGATCTGGCTTCGGTAAGCAGGATAGGGAGGGCTGCTCATGCCCTTGTCTGTGTAGACAACACATTCGCTACACCAGTTGGGCAAAACCCCCTTCAGTCTGGTGCTGACATCGTTGTCCACAGCACAACCAAATTCCTGGGCGGACACAGCGACGTTGTGGGAGGAGCAATCCTGACCAACCGTCCCGACCTGGCAGAGCGGCTTCACTTTCTGCAAAATGCAACCGGTGCGGTACCGTCCCCCTTCGACTGCTGGCTGCTGCTCCGGGGAATAAAAACCCTTGAGCTGCGCATCCTGCGCCAGAGCAGTACAGCTGAGAAAATAGCCGCGTTCCTTGTAGACCATCCCGCCGTCAGTGCCGTGCATTACCCAACCAAAGAGCTGCGCACAGCTGCAGGAGGGGCCTTGCGCCTTGGAGGAGGAGTCGTCTCATTCGAAGTTGCCAACAGGAGCACAGCCGAGGCACTGCTCAACCATCTTGAGCTTTTCACGCTGGCAGAATCGCTGGGCGCGGTGGAATCGCTTGCGGAGCACCCCGCATCGATGACCCATGCATCAATTCCAGAGAAGACGCGACGCACAAACGGAATAACAGATGGCCTGATACGGCTATCAGTGGGGATAGAAGACCCCGACGACCTCATCTCTGATCTTGAGCAGGCGCTGGAACATGCCAGGTCCGCGACAGGTCAGCCATCTCATGCGGTACATTGAAGGGGATGGAAGACACAGGGAACGCAAGAAGCGGCTCATTTGCCCTGCTCACCATGGTGGCAGTCCAGAGTCTGGCGATTGCAGCATTCGCTCTAGCCATGCGGGGCATGGCAGCCCGCATGGACAGGATGCAAGAGCAGATAGACACCGACATGGAAGGTCTCGCCAAAAAACTCAGGGACGGCGCCACTCCCCCCTCGAGCCGGACCGGACTGCGCCGTGGCACCCTGGCCCCCCAGTTTGAGCTCGAAACAACTGCAGGCCACACCGCGTCACTTTCAGACTATTCCGAGCACAGGCTGCTGCTTGTTTTCGGAAAGACTGGGTGTACGCCTTGCCACACCCTTATGGAGGAGATAGCCAGGGTTACTGCTGGAAAACAGAGCGATGAGTGGGACCGGGTGCTGGCTATCGTCCATGGCAGCCCTGCGGAGGTACGGGCTGACGCGATTGCAGGAATCCCCACCGCCATTGACGAGCAGGGTGAAGTTCTAAGGCGGTTCGGGGTTGCGCACCCCCCAGCATGTACTCTGGTGGGAAGGGATGGAAGGGTGATGATCGCGGGCGCTGCCCGCACCGTGGGAGATGTCGAAAAGCTGATCGGCTCCCTGCAAAAAAGCAGGCAGCGGTAGGCAGGTTGCAGGTGATGACGCATCATGATACGAGACCAGTACCGCTTCAGCTACAGGTGCCAGTGACAGGGGTGGCGGGTTAGGCATGCTGGCGATAATCCGTATCGGGATCGACCCGATCGCATTCCATCTGGGATCACTCGCTGTGCACTGGTACGGAATTATGTATGCCCTGGCATTCATTGTCGCGTACCAGTTTGGTCTGGTTCCATATCTGGAGCCGCGAGGAATTCCACGGGCAACAATAGAAAAATTTGCAATGTGGGGCATATTCTTCGGCCTGATCGGGGGCAGGCTGTATTACGTCGTGCAGAGTGGATTCCTGAACTATCTGGAGCACCCGATAAACATCATCGCTGTGTGGCAGGGCGGCATGGCATTTTACGGAGCAATCTTTGCGGCGCTCCTGACCATGGCGGTACTGGCCAGACGACACAGGATATCGTTCTGGCTGCTGCTGGATGGTGGGGCCATGTTCGGGGCGATCGGTCAGCCTATAGGCCGGATAGGCAACTTCATCAACGGCGACATCCTGGGCGGGCCTAGCACGCTTCCCTGGGCAACTGCCTACACCAACCCCAATGCCGTTCTGCAGCCGGGCTTTTCCCTCTGTACACCCGCACACTGCGTCGCCTACCTCCCTGCCGAGATCTTTGAGGCCATCGGGACCTTGTGCATCCTTGGCATCCTGCTCTATATGAACCGCAGGAAGGTCCGCCAGGGCGTCATCGGCATAACCTTTATTGCCCTGTACTCTGTCAGCCAGCTAATAGTGTTCACCTGGCGCATCAACATGCCCACCTGGTTTGGCCTGAAGCAGGCCCAGCTCACAGCAATTGCGGTCCTGCTGATCGCTGTTCCTCTTCTCATATACCTGTGGAGGCGGACGGAAGGGAGGAAGCCTTCGGGCCCAGATCCGGCTGGCAGCAACACGGATCTGCCCCACCCAGAAAGTAGTGCGGCCGATGCCCTTCCCGCCTCTGGCTAGCAGGAATACACGCCGTGCTGATTGAGATTGTCTCAGTTGCAGACATCATCCTTTCCGCTTCCATTGTGGTCATTTTCGCCTGGGCACTCCTGTCATGGTTTCCCAGCCTCGGTCGGCTGCAATGGCTGGCTGGCGCGCTGGACAACGTGACCACCCCCCTGCTATCCCCATTCCGAAGGGTGCTCCCGATGATGGCCGGCATGGACTTCTCGCCCCTTCTGGCCATAGTGGTCCTGCTGGAGGTTGAGCGTCTTCTGGCAGCAGCTCTCACCGGGAGTGCATCGATAGAAAGCGTTGTTGTCAGCATTATTGGCACGCTGCTGACCGACATTCTTGCCATATTTGCGCTGATGGTACTGATACGTATCCTGCTGCAGCTTTTTGGCGCATCCATTTTTCACCCACTGGTGCTGCTGGTTCACCAGGCAACTGACCCGCTGATTCGCCCATTTTCCGGGGGAGCAGCCGCTTCTGGACGATCCAGCTCAGGTCCGATGAGGCCAGCAGTAATTGCGCTTGTGGTTTACCTGGCGCTCTATCTCGTAGCACAGACGCTAGTGAGCAATTTCACTCGCCCGTGACGCTGCCAGGGCGCGAGCCAGAATCAGAGGAACGGCTATGCCGCGGCCGTGTAACAGTCCAGTTCCTATGGCGTCGATGCCTTCCCCAGGGTAGAC
>JAJZMA010000126.1:0-2351 GCA_021850405.1 bacterium | reverse complement strand
AGGTAACCGGCTTGCGCACTGCCTGCCGGCGGGAGGCGCGCTCTGCCCCTCTTGGACGCTCGGTTTCTACAAGATAGCTGGCCGGACCCAGCAGCTGGGATACCTCACGCTCAAATTGCGGCCCAGGCCGGACTGAAAACTCCTGGCTCAGCTCCAGGTCGTCGATGCGATCACTGCCTACAACGTGCAGGACCACCCGGGCATCGCCCGGATGGCGTGCAAGAAGCCTCTGCAGGTGACCCACTGCGTCCCCTGAAACACCCTTGACGTTTAGATGGACAACCTGGTGGCGCTGCCAGGCAAGCAGCACTGGATCATCAATGCCATACACCGCCTCAGCAATTATCTTGGGCTTTTCTACCTCTGCATCATCGGCTCCCGCAGCAGCGCCACCCTGTGCTGCAGACCCCATCTCTACCCTGCCTCTCACCACCACAATTGCATCTGGACGAAGCACTGCAGCGCACTCCTCAAAAACACGTGAGAAGACAACAACCTCACATTCGCCGGTCATGTCCTCTATGGTGAGAAACGCCATCTTCTGGCCGGTCGTGCTACGCCGCGGAACTACTGCCCGCATGTCACGGACAAGCCCACCAACCTGCACTATGAGTTCATCGAGATGACGGCCAAGCTCGCCAATATTGGTGTCCACCCGATCCTCAAACTGCTCTCCCAGCCTGCGAATCGGATGGTCCGAGAGGTACATGCCGAGCAGTTCCCTCTCCCAGGTCAGCGCGTCCTGCGCCGCAGTTGCAGTAACTGGCAGCTGTTCTTCCTCATGCCCAGCCACCTCCTGCACATCCTGGATGTCGCCAAAAAGCGATGCCTGCCCAGAGTCGCGCTCACGTCTTGCCGAAGCGACCCGTTCGAGAGTACGGTCCATCACCGCAAGCAGTGCAGTGCGGTTGCCAAACTCATCGCAGGCGCCACTCTTGATCAACGATTCGAGGGCCCTGCGGTTAAGTTCCTTGCCCGTGCGGAAGCATAGGTCAAAAAGGCCGGTAAATGGTCTTTCCTCACGGGCTGCCACGAGCTGTTCGACGACCTTTGCACCCACATTCTTGATGTGGGCAAGTCCATACAGGATCTCTCCTTTCTCCCTCATCCCCACACTAAATCCGGACTCCCCGTGGTTGACTGAGGGCGGGCAGACGACCAGGCGGTGTGCAACACAGTCCGCAATTGTCTGCTTTATCTTGTCAAGATCACCAGCACGGCTGTTTAGCAGCGCTGCCATATACTCAATGGGAAAATGCGCCTTGAGGTAGGCAGTCTGGTAAGTGATCAGGGCGTACGCCACTGAATGTGCCTTGTTGAATCCGTAGCCGGCAAAATAGGCCAGATGGTCAAACAGTTCAGCGGCTACCTGCTCTGAGACTCCCCTGGCAGTGGCACCGGCGAGAAACTTCTCGCGCTGGTGCGCCATCTTGTCCTTGTCCTTCTTCCCCATGGCGGCCCTGAGGATGTCTGCCTCACCAAGCGAATAGCCAGCTACCGCACTGGCAATCAGCATCACCTGGTCCTGGTAGAGAATGGTCCCGTAACTCTCACGCAGGATCGGCTCCAGCTCTGGTAGCGGGTACGTCGTCTCTTCCTCCCCACGTTTGCGACGCACATAGATGTCCACCACCCCGCTCTCTATGGGCCCGGGCCGGTTGAGCGCACCGGCGACACCAAGGTCCTCGAGCGTCTGGGGCTGCATGTCCATCAGGATCCGCTTGGCAAAGGATGCCTCCATCTGGAACACTCCGTGCGTATCTCCCCGCCCGAGCATGGCGTAGGTTGCCGGATCATCCAGGGGTATTGAACTTATGTCAAACCGCACCCCCTGGGATTTTTCAATCTTCTCAAGGGCTTCGCCGATGATTGAAAGATTACCGAGCCCCAGAAAGTCCATCTTGAGCAGGCCTATCCTCTGGACCCCATTCATGTCGAACATGGTGACCGGAGGGGCCGGCCCATCTGCGGTGGGGCGCTGCAGCGGAACCAGATTTTCAAGTGGCTCTGGAGCGATGACCACGCCAGCTGCATGGGTAGAGGCATTGCGACAGATACCTTCCAGTCTCCTCGCAATATCGATTACACGCCTTGCAGCCTCATCCTTCTCATAAAGCTCTGCAAACTCAGGGCTGTCCTCGAGTGCCTTCTCAAGCGTAATACCTACGGTCTGTGGCACCGTCTTTGCCCACCGGTCCACGTCAGCGAGCGGAACATCCAGCACACGTCCCACATCACGGATGGCAGCCCGTGCGGCCATCGTGCCAAAAGTTATGATCTGGGCGACCCGCTCCTTCCCATACTTGCGTTGCACATCTGCACCCACGCGATCACGACGACGATCATCACAG